>JANNRX010000082.1:0-4462 GCA_031401875.1 Hyphomicrobiales bacterium
CTTTTCGCTATGGTTTATGCCATCCCCTCTCCTGCCTTGGCCCAAGGGGGATCACAAATCGCGCTCTCCGCTATCTATGCCGGCGAGAACAGGCTGATTACCCGTGGGCTGGTCTGGCGCGTCTTCAGGGTGGAAGGCACAAGCGACCCCGCACTGGTTGCACAATCAGCAGAAGCATCACCGACAATTCCCGTCCCGCCCGGCGAATACGTTGTCCATGCAGCCTATGGTTTTGCCTCTTCAACGCGCAAGGTCCTGGTAGGTAGCGCCACCACAAACGAGCGTATGCTGATTGGCGCAGGCGCGCTTGTGGTGCGCGGCAGTATCCTTGATCAGATCATTCCGCTCAACCGCCTGCAAGTTTCGGTCTTCATCCCGCAGCCTGGAAACTCAGAAGGGCGTATGGTTACCTCGACGTTGCGAACAGGTGAGGTGCTCCGGCTTCCGGAAGGGATTTATCATGTTGTCTCAAGCTACGGAGATTCAAACTCGATCGTTCGTGCCGATATTCGTGTGACTTCGGGCAAGATTACCGAAGCCAACATGCATCACCGGGCTGCAACCATCACATTGAAGCTGGTGAGCAATCCCGGTGGCGAAGCCCGCGCCAATACAGCATGGTCAGTCCTCACTCCGGGCGGTGACGTCATTCGCGAAGCCATTGGTGCATTCCCCTCCATGACCTTGGCGGAAGGGGATTATGTCGCCATCGCCCGCAATGAAGGGCGCGTCTTCCAGAGCGAATTCAAGATCAAATCGGGCACCGATCGCGACATCGAGGTTCTGGCGCGCGGCGGGCAGCCGACGGATACAGTTTCAATTCCGCAACAGAGCCGCCCCCAGCGTCCGCCAGCAGCACCCGATCTTCCACGCGCCAACTGATCACGTCACAGCGATCCCCATAGGCCGGGAGCCGCTTGTGCAAGCTTTGCGATCACGCTACCTGTTGATCAACCAGACATCACCTGACCAGAAATTTTCGGGACCGCGCGCAAGCCATGCAGACCTTCTTTGTCCAGATCAAATGCAAGCTCGGCAAGACCTACGAGGTCGCAACAGCCCTGGCGGATGCTGAAATTGCCTCGGAAATCTACTCGACAGCCGGAAATTTTGACATTCTGGCCAAGTTCCATCTTGATGACGAGCACGATATCGGCCATTTCGTCGGCGAGAAAGTACAGGTTCTGCCCGGCATTCAGGACACCCAGACCGTCATCACCTTCAAGGCGTTCTGATCGAGTTAAAAGCGTTCCGTTTCATTTTTGCAGCCCGTGAAACAACAAGAAGCCGGATGCTTTCGCACCCGGCTTTTTGATTTTTGTTCAGAAACTCAGTTGGCAGCGAAGCAATAAATCAGGCCATTGCCGCCAGTCGCCCGCAGCGAAGCATTGTCGCACCCGCGCGAAGGGTGCGAGGCATTCCAGGATTTGGCAGGCGCAGTATCATTCAGGCCCATGCGGTCGTGATGTCCGACCATGGCCGAGCCTTCACCGCCCTTGGTCCAGTTGCCACAGGTCATGTCCTTGTCACCGGGAGGGGCAGTGCCATCCGCCTGCGTGCCGGTCAGGATGTCATGATAATTCACCACGAACTGGCGGCTCATCACGCGTCGACCGGTCTCGGTCATCGCCGTCTCGACATTGATGTTGGCTTTTTCAGGTGTGTGCAGATCAGCAACATTGGCGGCAATCACGACACCCATCACATTCGACCAGGGGCCATTGCCGATACGATCCTTGGCATTGACCGCGGTCTTGCCGTCCATCGCCTGCTGGCTGAGATAGGCGCGCCAGGTCTTGGAGCCTGCGCCCGCAGCCGTCGCCAGCGTCTGGCAATGCCTGTCAGCACCCTCGAGTCCGCCAAAATTGGCACCATTCGCGCCGGGGGCCGACGTGATGAAGAAGCTCGCATTCGGAAACTGCGGCGGTCCGGCCTGCTGGGCCACGGCGATACCCGTTACGGTAATTCCTACGGCTACGATCAATGCCGCGGTGGATAAAGCGATAGCAAAACGTTTCTGCATGGTGTGTCTCCCTTTGCGCACCTTATGCCAAGGCACCCTTCCTGGGAGATTAACCGAAGTTTTTCCGATGCATCTGACGATTTTCGCAAGAATAGATTTGCAAATATGCAAGAAAAAGCAATGTATTCCTTGCATAAAAACAAATGTTATAACATTTCAAAACAAGGAGGCCGTTGAAACGTGCCAGCTTTTCTCCCCTGCAACGCCTGCCCAGTTTGCCCACATACCCTATGAGGCCGCATCATCGCTCAATCACGAAAATCTTGTTTGGCCACCGGTCATATTTCTGGCCTAATCCTGTCACGTAAGACGGTACATATCATTGAACTCTGACAGGAGAGATCGCGTTGACCCAGCATCATGCAACCCGCCGTGACTTTATCTCCGCCAGCACCGCAGTGGCCGGAGTGACGTTTGTCACCGGAACTGCCGGACTTCTCGTGCCAGCAAGCGCCCAGAACCTTGCACCAACACCGACAATGCGCGGCGGAGCCAACAACTATCTCGCCGGCGCGCCTGTTGTGAACCGTATCGGCGGCGGCGGCTTCATGATGTCTGGCACCGTGCGCCGCGCGGGCGATGGCGCGCCCCTCAGCGGCATCCGCATCCAGATCTGGGCGCACACGACAGAAGGATACGAGAGTGATCGGCACAGCCACGGGGCCACACTGACAGGCGCGGACGGCACATTCCGGCTTGAGATGCCGCAGATCGTTCCGGCCTTTGGCCAGGCGCACGCGCACTTGGCCTATGATGGCGGCCCGTTCAAGACCGTCTTCCTGCGCCCCCTCATGGCCAGCTCGAAAGACAAGAGCCTCAGCGCCAATTTCGTGCTTGAGCCAGCCTGATCAGGAGTTGTGTCCATTCGTGCAGTCCTGATCTGGGCCGGGCTGGCCACGGCCATTGCGGTGCCCATTGCCATTGCGGCAACAAGTCCGCTGCTGGCATACCGCGGCCCCGTCTACATCGCCGCCGGTTTCGCCGGGATCATCGCCATGGCGCTCGTCCTTGTGCAGCCCTTGCTTGCGGGAGGATCCCTTCCCGGCCTTCCCACACGGCCCGGCCGACGCGTGCATCGCTGGATCGGCGCTCTGCTGGTGGCCATGGTCGTGGCCCATGTCGCAGGGCTGTGGCTGACCAGCGCGCCTGACGTGATCGATGCGCTGCTGTTCGATTCCCCCACGCCCTTTTCCGCCTGGGGCGTTGTCGCCATGTGGGCCATCTTCGCGACCGCCCTGCTGGCGGCATTGCGCGGGCGGCTCAGGATCGCGCCGAGGGTCTGGCGCCTGGGTCACACGACGCTGGCCGTGGTGATCGTGATTGGCAGCGTGGTGCATGCGCTGCTGATCGAGGGAGCCATGGGGAATGTGTCGAAGGTGGTGTTGTGCGTTCTGGTGGTCGCGGCAATGGCGAAGGTGCTTGTGGTTTTGCGCCCCTGGGCTTTGCTGACGCGACAACGGCAGGGTGTGAGGAGCGATTAATACCAAAGGCTCTTGCGAATGACCTTTGTCGATCAGGCACCCATCCCTCCCCCCTGCGGGGAGGGTGGCGAGTGCAGCGAGCCGGGAGGGGGTCGCGCTGACCTCTCCGGAGAGCTTGGTGCAACCCCCTCCCGACCCTGCGCTATGCTCCGGGCCACCCTCCCCGCGGGGCGGAGGAATGAAACAATTGATGCAATTTAGATCGTGTCCCCGTAATTCTGCATTCCATCCAAAAAGAAGCGTAAAGTGCCCATCGAACACGATAAGCTTCTCTATCGGCAGCGCCACAAGGTCGAGAACATGTTTGCAAAACCCAAGGACTGGCGGCGCATCCACACACGCTATGACAGATGCGCGCATACATTCTTCTCAGCAATCTGTATCGCCGCTACTGTCGCTTTCTGGATCAATCAATGAGTCCTGAGCCTAGTTTTAGTTCTATCAACCAAAATAATCTTCAAATTTATCAGTTACATTATTAAATATAGCAACTTCTCTATTGACAAATTTATGAAGGTTTGTTGCGCTTTTTTCGAAATGTTCTTTAAGAAAACAGGAATTCCAATCTTTATCAAATTTACCTTCGAAGTGTTTTTCCATTTTGCCTTTTTTATTATATCTAACATTAATTGTAGGCAATTTATTATCATAATCAAGCAATGCTGCGCCAGAGTATATCTTAAAAAATTTTTTCAACAAATTTTTGGTGTATATGTCTTCCTTTTGATCTGTTTTATCTTTTTCAACTGGCATGTATGCGGAATATAATTTTTCTATATTTTTCCAGAATGCAAATAAATCAGATTTTTCATCTATATGATATCTCCAATAAAATAACTCAAATTGATGTTTTAGACCGTTAATTGATTTGTTATCTAATTTATATGGTTTTTCTACATGACAAACAAATTGTAGACTCGATAAAATCTTGAAATTATTAATTATAGTTTTTTCTGAT
>JANNRX010000083.1:0-1751 GCA_031401875.1 Hyphomicrobiales bacterium
TCCCCTGGTTGCCGCTTGCCCTTATTCGATAATGGGTGGGCTTGCCCCAGGGGTTTTTTGTTTCTGGAGTCACGTATGCGCGTTGCCATCCTTGTCGACGGCGGATTTTTCCTGAAAAGATTCCGACACATATATCCCGAAGTAAAATACGATGATCCCAAGGCTGTTGCAGAAGCCATGTACACAATGGCAGCGCGTCACTTGTATCGGCGCGAAAAACCAGATGCAGGTGGCAAGTGGAGGAATGTGCGCGACGGTGAACTTCACCGCATCATGTTCTACGATTGTCCACCACTCGAAAAACGTCTTCACAAGCCGATCTCGAAGAAAGCAATTAATTTGGCTGATACGCCAGAAGCTAAATTCCGGATCGCCTTCCACGAAGAATTGCGTAAACGTCGAAAAGTGGCCCTCAGGCTTGGTCGTCTTGATGAGAAAAACGCTGCCTGGCAATTGAAAGCTGGTGTCCTGCAATCCCTTTTGAAGAGCGAGCGTAACTTCAAGGACCTCAAGGACGAGGACTTTATCTATTACGCCCGCCAGAAAGTCGTTGATACGAAGATTGGTCTCGACATCGCTCTGCTGAGTGAGAAGAAACAGGTTGAAAGGATTGTGCTGGTTGCCGGTGATAGCGATTTCGTTCCTGCCGCGAAGCATGCCCGTCGCGAAGGCGTCGATTTTGTCCTCGACCCCATGTGGAATCCAATCACTCCGGACCTTTTCGAACACATCGATGGTCTGCGCTCAACTGCGCTAGACCCAAAGAAACGCGGCATGCGCAACAACAGGGCAGAAGCTGATGATGCCGTGATTGATCTTGGAGAGTTCTGATCGAAGTCACGCTATTTTACTCTGAAAAATCCCCTAATTTTTCATAGACTTGAGACCTGAGCCCACAGCCTCTACGTTGCTTGTGCAAAAAGGCACAAGACAGGCATGGTTACGCGCGTCGCCACTGTGGCGTTTGAGGGCATCGAGGCGCGTGCGGTGGATGTGCAGGTGCAGGTCACATCCGGCAATGTCGCCTTCGTGCTAGTTGGACTGCCAGACAAAGCAGTGGCGGAATCCAAGGAGCGTGTACGTGCCGCTTTGACGGCCTCCGGGTTGGCGCTTCCTGCGCGGCGCATCGTGGTCAATCTCGCGCCTGCTGATCTGCCGAAGGAAGGATCGCACTACGATCTCCCCATCGCTCTGGGCATAATGGGAGCCATTGGGGCCATTCCACCCGATGCGCTGGAAGGCTTCACGGCTTTGGGCGAGCTGGCACTGGATGGCAACCTGACAGCCGTGGCAGGCGTACTCCCCGCCGCTGTCGCCGCGAACGGACGGGGCCATGGCCTCATCTGTCCCGCCGCTTGCGGACCGGAAGCGGCCTGGGCGGGTGGCGAAATCGAAATTCTGGCACCACTCTCGCTCATCCAGCTCGCCAACCACTTCAAAGGTACACAGACGTTGGGGCGACCAGAGCCAAAAATAGCGACTGATACTGTGCTTCTGCCAGATTTGCGGGACATCAAGGGGCAGGAGAGTGCCAAGCGTGCACTGGAAATCGCGGCGGCGGGCGGACATAATCTGCTGTTTTCAGGACCTCCAGGCGCAGGAAAATCCATGCTTGCGGCGCGTCTGCCCTCGATCCTGCCGCCACTGTCGCCACGCGAATTGCTGGAGGTCTCCATGGTTCATTCCGTTGCTGGCACACTGGCCAATGGCATGATCACGGACCGGAGGCCCTTCCGCGCGCCGCATCATTC
>JANNRX010000084.1:0-2445 GCA_031401875.1 Hyphomicrobiales bacterium
GAAATATCGGTCGAAGCCCGCCATCATGATCAACTGCTTGTACTGCTGGGGCGCCTGCGGCAGGGCGTAGAATTTGCCCGGATGCAACCGCGAGGGCACCAGGAAGTCGCGCGCGCGCCTTCGGGCGAGGATGATGTAAGAATCGGCGTCTGGAATTCGAAGAAGCCCTGTTCCTTCATGTGGCGACGAATGGAATCAATCACCGCCGAGCGCAGCATGATGTTGTTGTGCAGACGCTCGCGGCGCAGATCGAGGAAGCGATACTTGAGCCGGGTCTCCTCGGGATAATCCTGATCGCCGAACACCGGCAGCGGCAGCTCCGCCGATTGCCCCAGAACCTCGATGGAGGTCACGAACATCTCGATTTCGCCGGTCGGCATGGCGGCATTGCTGGTGCCTTCGGGGCGGCGGCGCACCTTGCCGGTGATGGCGATGCACCATTCCGCACGGATAGTTTCGGCGTCATTGAAGGCGGGCGATTCCGGGCTGACCACGATCTGTGTCAGGCCGTAATGATCGCGCAGATCGATGAACAGCACGCCGCCATGGTCACGGATGCGGTGCGCCCAGCCAGAAAGACGCACCTCGGAACCAATATCAGAAGCGCGCAAGCCACCGCAGGTGTGCGAACGGTAGCGGGATATCAGGTTGGCGGCAGCGGCAGATGTCATGACAGGCAACTCTCTTCAATCAAGCGCCTGTCAGAGCCTTTCCCGCGCACAAATGTCAAGGCACCTGACAGCGCGGCAGCTCATCAATGGAACGGATAACACAATCGGCTCCCAATCCTTGCGCCGAAGGGGTGACAATGATGGTTGTCAGTGCTTCGGGAAGCCGCTCGCGGATCAGCCTGTTGATCCTTTCAGGAGTCTGTTCACGCACCCAGTCCCGGTATTGATTGGCCGCATCCGGGCCAAGGTCATTGATCATGCCGGTGCGAATGAACGACGCCGCCGATCCCGCCTTGCGCATGGAATCCGGAAATCCGCTGATCATGCGGCGCTTCACCGGATCAATGCTTTCCGCCGTGACGCCCTTTTCCCGAAACAGTTGATACTCGTTGCGCATCGCTGCAAGTGCAGCCCCAACCCTGTCATTTGCAACAGAGGCTTCCATGGCGAAAAGCGAGTTTCGACCAAGCAACGACGAAATCGAGGAGGATGCACCGTAAGCCGCGCCCAGTTTTTCGCGGATCGCAATGAAGAGTTGCGAGCGGTTGCTGCCGCCCAGAGCATTCATGGCGAGATTGCGGGAAATACCTTCCGCCCCGCCGGACCTCCATTGCACGCCTGCGCCGCTCAGGATCACGGATTGTTCGACATTGCGTTCGATGACGATGGTTCTGGCAAGACTTTGCAGCGTGAGAGGAATGGCAGCACGCGTGCTGGCCCCCTCAGGCAATGAACCGAAGGTGCGGTCCACCAGAAGAGCCACCTCTTCGCGCCCCAGGGGGCCAGCAGCTACAATTGTCAATCCACGCCGCAGCACGGATTTCCGCCACGCCTCGACATCGGCCACGGTCACGTCGGTGATGGTGCTTTGCGGCAGGTAATTGATCGTGCGCGCAATCGGGTGATCCCCCACGACAATGAGGTTCAGCGCCTCGCGTGCGAGGTTTTCAGCCTTTTCTCGGCTGGCTTTCAGACCATTGAGCAGAAACCGCTTGCGCCGCGTCAGCGTGATCTCAGGCAGACGGGGTTCACTCAGGGCGGAGTGCAAAAGCCTTGCCACGGCCTCGATCTGCTCCCTTGGAGCGAAAAGAACACCCAGCGCCGTCGAGCGCCCGCGGCTGAGCGAGAAAAAACCACCAAGGTCCTTGAGTTCTTCCTCAAGCGCACCGCTGTCCAGTGCGCCTGCACCGCCAATGCTGATCAACCCCGGTGCAAGCACAAGCAGGCCTGCCTTTTCCGGCATGTGCTGGATCTCGCGATCTGTCCAGTAGAACGAGAAAGCCTGATCCTTTTCCTCCGGGATTTGCAGATGCACGAGCGATATTCCACCCGGTGTCTTGCCAGCACTGATGGCATAAGCTGTGGAAGCAAGGGGAGCACTTGTGGAAGGTGCGGACGCGGGCGCGGTCTGCGCCTTGGCCTGCAACCACGGTGCGGTGAACTGCGCGAGCCCCATCATGAAGACCAAGGCAACAATATATTGTTTGCGCATGCTTAGGGCCTGTCGTCAGTTAGGAACAGATGGTGGACGCGAGGAAAAATGGTTCAGTGTGAAGCGGTTCTGGTGAAGCAAACCGTCCGGTTTGCGAGACAGAAGCGCGAAACAATTGGCCATTTTAACCGCGCTGCCCTCAAAAAAGGAATTTTGAGCATGATGAGATGGAAACGGACCGCCTGCAAGGACAAAAACCTTCCCGATAGCGCTGCTATCGGCGCGTCTTTTGTCCTTGCATTCGGCCCATTTCGATCTCATCCACCATTTGTTCCTAACTGA
>JANNRX010000085.1:0-3198 GCA_031401875.1 Hyphomicrobiales bacterium
GGTGGATCTCCATGGAAATACCCAGTGCATCCGCCAGAATCTGCGCCGTTTCAATAGCTTTCGCCTCCGTGCTGCTCACCATGCGCCGGAAGGGTTTGATCCAGGCCTGACAAGCCATCGCCTCGGTGCGGGCACGGCCCAGATCGTTCAGGCCCCAATTCGGCACCGGCACATCAGGATCAATCCTCACCTGCGGATGCGAAAGATAGAGGTGAAAGGGCAACAGATGATCTCTTTCTTAATACGCGTTCTTCGTATTGAGCAACGACACCGGCGTCATGGCGATGATGTAGAGATCCATCCAGATCGACCAGTTGTCGATATACTGGATGTCATATTCCACACGACGCTGGATCTTTTCCTCGGTATCGGTTTCGCCGCGCCAGCCATTGATCTGGGCAAGACCTGTGATTCCGGGCTTCATGCGGTGGCGGGCGTAGTAGCCGTCCACGACATCGTTGTAGATCACGTTGCCTGCCTTGGCCTGCATGGCGTGCGGGCGCGGTCCCACGATCGAGAGTTCGCCCTTCAGCACGTTGAAGAATTGTGGAAGCTCATCCAGAGACGTCTTGCGGATGAAACGTCCTACAGGGGTGACACGCGGGTCATCTCTGGTGACCTGCTTCACGGCATGGGCATCGCTCATATCCGTATACATCGAGCGGAATTTATACACGCTGACGAGCTGGTTGTTGAAGCCGTGGCGTGTCTGCTTGAAGAGTACAGGCCCCTTGGACGTCATTTTCACGGCGATGGCGACAGCCAGCATCACGGGAGACAGCAGAACAATAAAAAACGCCGCGAGCACGCGATCCTCGATTTCTTTCAAGGCCCAGCCCCAATCGGAGAGAGGCTTGTCGAAGACCGCGAGGAAGGGAATTTCGCCGATGTAACTATAGGCACGGGGCCTCAGGCGCAGCTTGCTTTGATGCGCACTGATGCGCACATCAATCGGCAATGTCCACAGTTTGCGCATCAGTTGCAGGATACGTTCCTCCGCCGAAGCCGGAAGTGTCACGATGATCAGATCGATCTGCTCGCCACGGCAAAAATCCTCCAGTTCCTTGAAGGTTCCAAGCACACGGTAGCGCTCTGACGGGTCTACCGAACGGTCTTTGGCGCGATCATCGAAAACACCGCAAACCTTGATTCCCGCAATTCTGGAGCGGCGCAGCATCTGAATGAGATCTTCAGCATGCCGCCCGGCACCGACGATAACCGCGCGGCGGGTCAGGCGACCGTTCTGTGTCCAACGACGGATCAGTACCGCTGCGGCAACACGCAGCAAGGCCATCGCAGGGAGCAGCAGGCCAAGCCATGTCAGCACGAACTGTCTCGGGGCTTCCGCTTCAAGACCAAAAAGGTAAATCGTCGCGACAAGCGCCGTGAAAGCAGCACCGACGCCCAGAACCAGCCGCGCCGCCTGACGTACCGGATTGCCCAGAGCCGCAATGGTGTAAGCCCAGACCCTTTGCTGTGCGAAGAGCACCAGGCCAGACATCGCAACCGCCAGAACCAGCGAGGAACGGACAATCCCCGGAGCGAATGCCTCAGCCAGAAGGCCTGTCACGATGACAAGGATGGCATCAACCATTGCAACACCCGCAATCACCATGGGCTGGTCGATCTGTGCAGGGTTGGTGACGGTTCTTGTGGAAGAATCGCTTGTGGTCGGAGAAAAGTTCGTGGGCGAAGAATCTTGCATCATGGAACCTTGAGGAAGAATTTCGGTCGATATGCAGCGGACTTTAACGGAAAGAGGCTGAGAGAGTTTTAACAAAACCCGCCCGAATGCGGTTTCAGGGCAGAAACGATCACCGGGAAGGGGTGACATTCAAGCGACGGATGGGATAGACGGGCCTGCTGTAACCACAGGAACACCTGATACATGCGTGCCCTTCAGCTTTTTGGGGATCGAGATCTCCGTATAGTCGATATGGAAGAACCTGCGGCCCCTGCTGCGGGAGAGGTGCAGATCACTGTCGGCCATGTCGCGCTCAATCATATCGATGTCTGGGGTTTTCGCGGCATGGCCTTTGCCAAGCGCCAGATGCCGCTGGTCGTGGGGGCCGAAGGTTCTGGTGTGATTGCTGCCGTGGGCGAAGGTGTCGAAGGCTTCAAGGTCGGCGACAAAGTGACGATGTATGGTGCGCTGACCTGCGGCACCTGCAAGAACTGCAAGGCAGGAATCGACAATCTCTGCGAGGAGGTGAAGGGCGTCTACGGTTTTCACATCCACGGCTTCGCGCGCGAGACACTCAATATGCCGGCCCGTCTGGCGGTGAAAGTTCCGGATGGTGTGGCGCCTGAGAATGCCGCCTGTGCCGGCATCGCTTTTGGCACAACCCAGCATATGCTGTTCGACAATGCCAGATTACAGCCTGGCGAGGTCGTGCTGGTGCATGCCGGTGGTTCTGGCATCGGCACTGTCGCCATCAAAATGGCAAAAGCCTATGGCTGCACGGTCATCACCACGGTCGGCGATGACGAGAAAGGCGTGAAGGCGAAAGCCCTTGGTGCTGATCATGTCATCAATTACCGGACCGAACGTTTTGAGGGCGAAGTGCGCCAGTGGACCAAGCGCAATACACCGCGCGTTGGCGTCGATGTGGTTTTCGAGCATGTAGGGGCCGATACCTGGAATGGCTCGCTGCTGTCCATGAAGAAGGGCGGCCGTCTTGTCACCTGCGGCTCCACGTCTGGAGTCAGCGTCACCATGAACCTGATGCAATTGTTTCAGCAGCAATACCGGATTTTCGGATCCTTCGGCTGCCGCATCGAAAACATCCAGCAGAGTCTCGAAAAGATGGCCCAGGGCATCACCCCGGTCATCGATACGATTTTCCCGGTGGCGGATCTGCAAAAGGGCATAGAGCGGCTGGAAAGCCGTAAGGTGTTTGGCAAGATCCTTGTCGCGTTCTAGGGCCTAGAGCATGACGTTGTTAGACGGAACCACTGCGACAGAGTCCATTTGGTCCGGTTTTCCAAAGGGCGACGAGGGCGATCTGGTTGATCGGCCGAGAAGCCGTTTGGAAAATCCGGGCCAAATGGACCTGTCCCGTTCGGGTTGCACTGGGATGAGCGCCCTGTTCGATGCGGTTCTCGACCGATCAACCAGATCGCTCTCGGTCCGCATCGAACAGGATCGTCTCACCCCAGCAGCAACGAGTTGCTTCCGTCTAACAACGTCATGCTCTA
>JANNRX010000086.1:0-3766 GCA_031401875.1 Hyphomicrobiales bacterium
TCATGTTCAGCAAATGATTCCCGCATGCGATTGGGGGCCTGAAGTTGCAGACGTCGGTAGGGCCGCAAGCGCTTCTGCAGCGCCAGGCATTGTTCAGCGAGAAAGGGATTTCCGGAGGTTTCATAGAGCTTCTGATGAAACAGCTCGTTCAATCCATAATAAGCGTCTGTATCACCCTGCGCGTTGCGACAGGCCTCATGGCATGCAATCAATTCGAGGCTGCTGCCTTGTGTCAGGCGGCGCGCCGCAAGGCGACCGCAAAACGCTTCCAGCTCCCCCATCACCTCGAACATGGCAAACAAGCGTTCCGGGCCCACGTCAGCCACGATGGCTCCCCGGCGTGGCCTGAGTTCGATGAACCCTGAGGTCGCAAGCAGATGAAGGGCTTCCCGTACCGGCGTCCGGGAAACGCCGTACCGCACCGCAAGCGACATCTCGTCAAGCCGCTCTCCCGGAATCAGGATACCGGTAGCGATATCCTGTTCGATAGCATTGCTGAGATTGTGCTTGGCATTCATTTTTGTATTTGTCCTATTCGTTATTGTATACAATTCATTTGTTTTAGAATGCAAGCGCTGATATGTGCTTTCAAGGCATTGCAGATGTTCTGTGCCGCAGTGCAGCCATCGGGGAGAAGAAATCGTGTCATTTCGCTCTGGGGGCAATGTCGGATTCTTGCAGGATTTGCTCCAGAATGTCATGGATCAAGGCCGCGATCTGGTCGGTCGGGCCTTTGGGAGCGATTCTCAAAAGGGCAATGGCGAGACACTCACTGACCATTTGAAAAGCCTTTTCTCCGGCAAGGGAGAAGCCTCTGGCGTAGCACTCGCGCATACGATCATGCAGCAATATCGCCAGCTTGGCCCTGAGGAGAAAACCGCCTTTCTGATTCGCTTCAACCAGCAGTTTTCCTCCGATCCCGAAGCCATCCGCACTGCTTTCAGGAATTTCGACACGTCCCCGTCAACCGCAACACTTGAAGCGCTTTCAGCCGCCGTGGAGCCGCCCCGTCAGGAGGTTATCCGAAGGCTCAATCTGGCTCCGGGCAATACTCTTGGACTTGTGCGCATGCGTGAAGATCTTCTGGCGCGCCTGCAGCAGCATGGCGATCTTGCCGCGCTTGATTCCGATTTTGCGCATCTCTTCTCCTCATGGTTCAACCGGGGGTTTCTGATGATTCGTCGTATCGACTGGGCGACACCGGCCTATATTCTTGAAAAGATCATCCAGTATGAAGCGGTCCATGCCATCGAAAGCTGGGATGACTTGCGCCGTCGCCTTGAGCCTGCCGACAGGCGTTGTTTCGCATTTTTCCATCCGGCCCTTGTCGATGAACCGCTGATCTTCGTTGAAGTGGCACTGACACGGACTATTCCCGATGCCATAGGGCCAATTCTCGCCGTTGACAGAAAGCCTATCGCCCCAGGAGAGGCCACAACAGCTGTTTTCTATTCGATTTCAAATTGCCAGAAAGGACTGGCACGGATCTCGTTTGGCAATTTTCTCATCAAGCAGGTGGCCGAGGAATTAAAACGGGAAATCCCAAGCCTTTCAACCTTTGTGACCCTGTCGCCAGTGCCGGGCTTCCGGCGTTGGCTGAGTGAAGCAAGTCAGGAAGCGGGTTTTCTGGATGACCCGTCTGAAGCAGACGCCTTGGCTACGCTCGATGATTCTGACTCGCCAACGAAACAGTCGCTCGACACAGCGGCCCCTGTCCTGCGCCGCCTGCTTGCCCGCTATCTGCTCCAGGCAAAGAACAAGACAGGTCAGCCGCTTGATCCTGTTGCGCGCTTTCATCTCGGCAATGGCGCAAGGCTGGAGCGGCTCAATCTGTCGGCGGATCTGTCAGCCAAGGGCATGGCGTACAGTTACGGGGCCATGGTGAACTATCTTTACGATCTGGCTCTGGTGGAGGAAAACCACGAGCGCTACGCCGCCGGCAGCGAGGTGGTGGCCTCTGCGGGAGTGCATCGTAGTCTTTGACACGCTCCCCAATTCCGCTTACCGCCGCGCCTACGGACAGGACTTCCCATGACCAATCATTTGTTTGACAGCATCGCGGCCCATATCACCCGCCCGGCAAAGACATTCATTGAAACCGAGGACGGCAGAATCGTCACTTACGGCGATCTGGTAACGCTCTCGTCACAAATCGCGCATGGCTTGGTTGCGGCCGGTGTTCTGGTGGGGGACCGGGTCGCTGTACAGGTCGAGAAGAGCCCAGAGGCGATCCTGCTCTATCTCGCCTGCGTGAGGGTCGGAGCGGTCTTCCTGCCCCTGAACACGGCTTATACCACGGCGGAGCTGGATTATTTTATCGGAGACGCGGCGCCTAGACTGATCATCTGCGATCCGGCAAAACAGGCGGCGATTGAAACCATAGCACGGGGCGCAACGGTCGAGACGTTGGATGCGAAGGGCGATGGCTCGCTGATGCGCAAGTCCGCAGGGCATCCCGCGACATTTTTTGATGCTGCGCGCGGGCCGGATGATCTGGCGGCCATTCTCTATACATCAGGCACAACAGGGCGCTCGAAGGGCGCGATGCTGAGCCATGACAATCTAGCTTCCAACAGCCGCGCCTTATGCGCTATCTGGCGGTTTACGGCTGATGATGTTCTGCTTCACGCCCTGCCGGTGTTTCATACCCACGGGCTTTTCGTGGCAACCAATGTGGCTCTCTTCTCAAGCGCGTCGATTCTATTCCTGTCAAAATTTGATCCGGATGTGCTGTTCAGGCTCATGCCGCGTGCGACCACGATGATGGGCGTGCCGACTTTCTATTCCCGCCTGTTGCTAGACCAGCGCCTGACACGGGGTTCAGTCGCCCATATGCGGCTGTTCGTTTCCGGTTCCGCCCCCTTGTTGGCCGAGACACATCGAGAATGGAATGCCCGGACAGGGCACGCCATCCTTGAGCGCTACGGCATGACCGAGACCAACATGAACACATCAAACCCCTACGAGGGCGAGCGCCTTGCAGGCACGGTCGGTTTTCCGCTGCCGGATGTGATGCTGCGCGTCACCGAGCCTGAGACCGGCCAGCCACTTGCCACGGAAGAGGTCGGCATGATCGAGGTCAAAGGTCCAAATGTCTTCAAGGGCTATTGGCAAAACCCTGAAAAAACCAAGGCGGAATTTCGTGGCGACGGGTTCTTCATCACCGGAGATCTCGGCAAGATTGATGCGCGGGGCTATGTCCATATCGTGGGGCGGGGCAAGGATCTGATCATCACCGGCGGCTACAATGTCTATCCCAAGGAGGTGGAGACCGAGATCGATGCCATGCCGGGCGTGGTGGAGAGCGCTGTTATCGGCATTCCCCACAAGGATTTCGGAGAAGCCGTGACGGCGGTGGTCGTGCGTCACAAGCAGGCCAATCTCGACAGCAAGGCCATGCTTGCCGAACTGGAGAAGCGGCTTGCCAAATTCAAGCTGCCAAAGCGCCTGATCATCGTTGATGATCTGCCCCGCAATGCCATGGGAAAAGTGCAGAAAAACGTGTTGCGCGAGACCTATAACGATCTCTACACCTAGTCGTCCTGCGCCTTCCTGAAGTCCGGATTGGCGCGCGCCTCCGCCACGAGCCTGTTGGTCGCGTCCTCGATTGTCTTTTCAAGCAGGGCGAAGAACTCATCCTTGGGCAGTCCCGGCGCGATCTGCGGCAGGTATTCCATCACGATGATGCCGGGATATTTGAAAAAAGTCCGGCGCGGCCATACCACGCCCGCGTTGATCGCGATCGGCACCACCGGCACGTTGAGAG
>JANNRX010000087.1:0-7339 GCA_031401875.1 Hyphomicrobiales bacterium
GTGGCGCGAAACGTCGATATTCCAGGTGCCTGTCGCCCCCATGGCAAGGGTGAGGGCCAGGGCCGTTCTCTCCCATGGTGCATGGAAAAGGGGCTCGTCAGCCTCCGGAAGCACCGGGCAGTGACCCATTTGTCCACCGAGATCCTGTGGGCCGTTCATGGCGTCTTTCGAGGGGGCAGCGCAAGGCCAGTGCCGATCATGCAATCACGGGTGACAAGGCCTGCCAGTTCAATGTCGTTCAGACCTTCGGTTTCGGAAGGACGACGGGGGATCACGAGATAGCGCAATTCCGCCGTTGAATCCCAGACGCGAATCTTTGTTTCTGCGGGAAGCGAAACGCCAAAATCTTTCAGAACGCCGCGAGGATCAATGACTGCACGGGCGCGATAGGCCGCGGATTTGTACCAGACCGGGGGAAGACCAAGAACACTCCAGGGATAGCAGGAGCAGAGCGTGCAGACCACGAGGTTATGTACGGTCGGGGTGTTCTCCACGATGCGCATATGCTCGCCCTGTCGCCCTGAAAAACCCAGTTCCGAGATAGCTTCCGTGGCATTTTCGCGTAATCTTTCAAGATACGCCTTGTCGGTCCAGGCGCGCACCACAACACGTGCGCCATTCTGGGGGCCGATCCTGTTTTCATAGGTATCCACCAGCGCATCAAGGGCTGCGGGGTCAATATAGCCTTTTTCTATCAGGATGGTTTCAAGCGCTTTGACGCGCAATTCCATGTCGGTCCAGGGTCCGTCAGGCCCATGCGGGTGTGTGTGTGAAGAAGACATGTGAAAACCTATGCCGAATTCGCATGACCATGCAAGATGCTTTACCCATGCATGTCTTGAGCAATTAATTTTCGTCTGATGCGATCTTTTACCACGGTGCTGGATTGGTGGGATCAAAGCGCCTTTTCAGATCTGTCCAGCAGGCGATGTAATCTTTTTGCAGACCGGCAAGGCCTGCCGCATAGCGGGTAACGCGCTGCGGAAAGCGTGTTTCAAACATGAAGGCCATGGTGCCTGTCAGCTTGTGCGGCTTCAGTTCTGCGGTGCTCGCCTGCTCATAGGCCGGTGCATCGGGTCCATGGGGCAGCATCATGTTGTGCAGGCTGAAGCCACCGGGAACAAAGCCCTCTGGCTTGGCGTCATAGATTCCGTAAATCAGACCCATGAATTCGCTCATGATATTGCGATGATACCAGGGTGGCCGGAAGGTGTTTTCCGCGACCATCCAGCGCTCTGGGAAAATCACGAAATCGATATTGGCCGTGCCGGGTTCACCGCTGGGAGAGGTCATCACGGTGAAGATCGAGGGATCGGGATGATCAAAGCCGATTGCGCCGACAGGGGAGAAGGTGCGCAGGTCATATTTATAGGGCGCATAATTACCGTGCCAGGCCACCACATCCAGCGGAGATTGTCCGATCTCTGTGGTGTAAAGCTGTCCCCCCCATTTGGCATGCAGCAACGCCTTGCCTTGCTTGTCCTCGTAGGCGGCAACCGGGGTGAGAAAATCACGGGGATTGGCGAGGCAATTTGCACCGATCGGGCCGCGATCCGGCAGGGTGAGAGCGCCCCCATAATTCTCGCTGACATAGGCGCGGGCTGGCCCTGCAGGAATGTCGACGGCGAAGATCACACCGCGCGGAATCACGGCTATCTCACCGGGGATGATATCGATGATGCCAAATTCCGTGCGAAAGCGCAGCGTGCCTTGCTGGGCAACAATCAGCAATTCGCCATCCGCATTGTAGACATATTCATCCACCATCGAGCGCGTCACCAGAGCGACATGGGCTGCCATGCCGCATTGGGAATCGGCATCGCCGGCAACGGTGATGGTCGCCAGCCCCTCAACGAAAGAAAGCTTTTTCTCAGGAAAGGGGATCGGGTCCCAGCGCAACTGCGCAATCGGCATGTCGTGCTCGTCGCGATCCAGCCCCCCTGTGCGTATCAGGCCACGATCCGCCTTCAGGAATTTGCGGGTATGCTTCACCGTGGGGTTGATGCGGTAAAGCCACGAGCGTTGATTGGTGGCTTGCGGCGCAGTGAAGGGCGAGCCGGACAATTGCTCGGCATAAAGGCCATAAGCCGGGCGCTGGGGGGAATTGCGCCCGACAGGCAATGCGCCGGGCAAGGTTTCCGTTTCAAAGCTGTTGCCGAAGCCGGACATATAGGCCTTGTGCGTCAACGAGAGGGATTCTGGCTTGCTGCGCGCTGTTGCCTGCTGGTTGGCTGGAATGGGCTTGTTCATGCAATGCTCCCTGTGTATTTAGTTGCGTTTGTAACTAAATTTGATGTCTTTGCAAAGCAGGTTTCCGTTGAAAAGTGGAGGATCAGGTATTCATGGACGGTTCAAACGGTTTCCTGCATAATGAATGTCACATTTATCCCTTGGCATTTTTTGCATAACGAACTGAAACCATGATGTTTTCTCGCTTGAATCAGAGTATCGCGATCAGTGTTTTCGCATTTCTCGTGGCATTTCAGGGGCCAGTTTTTGCCCAGGATGCTGCCGAACTTATCCTGCGCATTGACCGGCTTGAGAATCTTGTCCGCCAGTTGAATGGGCAGGTTGAACAGGTGCAGAACCAGAATCGTCGCCTGGAGGAGCAGGTGAAGCGCTTCCAGAACGACACGGATTTTCGCTTCAAGGATCTTGAAGGTGGCCGTGGCGGTGCCCGTCCGACGGCACCCGGTGCCACGCCACCTGCGCGCCAGCAACGCAGTGATGCGTTCAACCCGGAGGCCAATCCGCAAGCTCCGGGCGCACCGCAGACATTGGGTTCGCCAGGATCAGCAACAGCACCGCGTGCCACCAGGCCAGCAGGAACAGCCGCTGTGGCAACGCCAGGCCAGATTATCGCGGGTGAGGATAATGCGCTGGGCCGTGATCCGCGCCAGCCCACAGATCTGACGGGGACACAGCGGGGAGGACCACCCACCGCCAGTATTCCCGGCACACCCAAGGGCGAGATCGATCTTGGAAAAGAGCAGTTGAAGAACGGTCAATACGAGGCAGCAGAGGGCACTTTCCGCGAATTCACGCGCAGTCGCTCGAAAGACAGGCTTGTCTCCGAGGCTGTCATGGGCCTTGGCGACAGCTATTTCCAGCGTCAGCGCTGGCGTGAGGCGGCGGAGCAATTTGTCGATATGACCACGAAATATCCCAAATCCGGGCGTGCTGCCGAAGCGGAATTCAAGCTTGGTATTTCCCTGCGCGGGTTGGGTGCAAGCAAGGAAGCCTGTGATGTGCTGAACAATCACGGCCAGAAGTATCCCAATGCTCCTGTCGCTATCAAACAGGGTGTTGGCCGCGAATTGCAGCGCGCACGCTGCGGTGGCTGAGAGAACGCCAAACGCCCTTTCGCACGCGGAGGCGGCTGAACTTTTTGCACCCCTTCTCGAAGGTTCAGACGGCGTGGTTGTCGGTGTATCAGGCGGCCCTGATTCCATGGCGCTGCTGGTATTGCTGGCGGAGTGGGGAAAGATCAGGCTGGCGGCGGCCACTGTCGATCATGGCCTGCGGCCCGAGGCTGCAACCGAAGCCCGCTCCGTCAAGGCTTTCTGCAAGCAGCTCGGTGTCGAGCATCATATCCTGCCCTGGCTGGGCGAAAAGCCTGTGTCAGGTTTGCAGGCTGCGGCGCGATCTGCTCGCTATGCATTGCTTGTGCAGCATGCGCATCATGGCGGTTTTTCTCATCTTGCCACGGCCCATCATGCCGACGATCAGGCCGAGACGGTTCTGATGCGGCTGGTATCAGGCAGTGGCATTGCAGGTCTTGCGGCCATGCGTAACCGCCTGGAACGGCAGGGGATTGTGCATATCCGTCCTCTGCTCGCAATCAGCAAGGAGCGTCTGGTGCTGACTTGTGTCCTGCACAATATTCCGTTTGTCGATGATGCTTCGAACAGCAATCGGCAATTCGGTCGGGTGCGCATCCGGCAGGTGCTGGATACCCTTGCTGCGGAAGGGCTCACGCCAGAGCGTCTTGGCCGTCTTGCTATCCGCGCCGGGCAAGCCAACGACGCGCTTGATCAGATCACGGCGGCTTTTTTTCAAAGCAATGCCGAGCCCCACTGGAGCGCTATCGCTGAGCAACCGAAAGAGCTCCGTTTGCGTATTCTGGCACAGATCCTGAGATCTGAAACAGCGATGCACAAGCCTAGGAAGATAGCTGAGCCGGTCAAACTGGAGCGACTTGAGGCGCTGCTTGCAGCCCTCGATGCGGCCCACGCGGATGGAAAACACCTGCGCCGCAGTCTTGGCGCAGTGATCGTCACGCTTGAGCGCAACGGTCATCTGAAAATTGCTCACGCACCGCCGCGCAAGCGTGGTCTGACGCCGCCACGGCTGCGGCACGAAACTTGAAATCTTCTGAGCTGTGACTGGACAGACACGGCGTTGTGCCCTGTTCCGGATCGGGCCTGGTGCAAACTGTACCATCCCGCTCGGGGTCTGTACCGGTCGGGGACAAGGCCATGAAGACGTCAACGTCGAAATCGCAGACCGCCAAGGCTGTTATCGGAAAACCTGATCGAGCCACTCCACGCCTGACAAAAGCCAAAGCAGGTCGACTTCTCGCGCCACCCCTTCAGGGGCCATCTGGTGCTCCGCCTGAGGTTGAAGTCATCACACTTCCCGGCAATGAGGCCTTCCAGAAGGCGTGGCAGGTTCTGGTGGAGGAGGCTGCTGATGACAATCCATTTTTCTCACCACGGTTTCTGGTTCCAGCCGCTGTGCATCTCGCACCGGATGCACCGATGACCCTGGTGGCCATCTGGCAGACCACGCCTTCCGGCCGAAAACTGACAGGGCTGGTTCCGATGACGGCACCTCGACGTCCCGTCCTGAGCAGTCTGATCAATGGCGGCCATGCGGGGCTTTGGGTGCATTCACTGCTGCCGTTCTCGGCCCCCCTGCTGTCGCCGGACCGTGATAGCGCAGTGGCAAGCGTTGCCGCTTTTCTGGACTGGATGACGGCCAGGAAACAGCGTCTTTCAACCCTGTCGCTGCCCTCTCTGCTAAGGGGAAGCGTGGCCTGCACAATGCTTGAACAAGAGCTTGCCAGACATGGTTTCGAGATCGAATGTCGCAATGATCTGCCCCATACCAGAGGGCTGGATTTCAAGCCGAGCAGCCTGCCCGTCGGCATCGACAGGGTGCTTGTCGCACGCCAGGCTGGCGCTGTCAGGGACGCCCTGGAGCATGCCCTTTGCCTTGATATGCAAAGGACTGAAACGGACAATGCACATCAGCCCATACTGCTGGATATCAATCGTGCTGCTTTCCTGCGGGCCGTCGTGAGGGGATTTGCGATTGAGGGCAGAATGGTGATTGTCACCATTGATGACGGCATGCTGTCAGCCTCGGCCATGGTGATAGAAGGAAGGGACTCTGGCTTCCTGTGGTGGATCATGGGCAAAGATGCCAGCAATCCACTTGTCGAATCTTTGCTGGGCGCGGCGGCTGAACGCATGATTGGCAAACCCATGGTCGCAGCTTCAGTGGAACCGTTGTCCGGACTTTGGTCCAGCCCGATCTTTACGCAGACGCTCCTGGTTCATCTGGGACGCAGTGCTTGAGCAAAAACAACAATGCTGTCGCAGTCATATGGATTGGTGTCACACCGCGCCTTCGAAAGCCGCACGCATGTAAGCTTTTGCGAAATCGGGTGTCATTGCCTCATTGATATCAGCGGGTGAGCGGACGATCACAATGTCGCTCAATTCACCGTCGGTATCCTGCTTGAGCCGTTCGAGGATGAGCTTGCGTGCTGTCTCGGCGTCATGGTTGACCTGAACGGATTTCATGAAGGCGCAGCGGAAGCTTTCGGTCACAAGGGTCCAGTGGCTGCCGATCTGCAGTTCTTCCGGCAGCAGTCCTGTTTCCTCTGTCAATTCGCGGATGGCGCTGGTGGCAAGGTCAACCTCGTTCGCATTTGTCACGTCGCTCATATCGGGCGTGCCTGCGGGGAAATAGACCTTGCCTGCATTGAATGTATGCGGGCCCATCACACCCAGCAGGAACGCACCATCAGCCGCGCGCAAGGCGCCCATGGCAAAGCCGTTGCGGCGCGGCGTGCCGGGTTGTCCAAAGCGTATCCAGGCTGTGAAGCTTGCATAGTCCACGGGTGCGTAGGCCGTGCGATAGATCCTTTTGTCCAAAGACCAGCGGTGCTGCATCAGCACGATGCCGTTGAACAGGGCAGGCTTTTCCGCTGAGATTTTGCGCCAGTGCGATTCGATCTCCGAACGCTGCTCTCGGGCAAAAGCCCAATCCGCAGGCTCGTAAAGTGCCTCAATCCGTTCCAGCCGCGTCATCGTGACAGTGTTCATGACAGATGGCTCACCAAAGCATCGGCCATCAGAGGTCGATTGTTCCTTCAGATACAATGACCGCACAGCCGCCGATGGTTGCCTGGGTCAGCTTGCCATTCTCCACGGTCAAGGTGAGGACAATCTCGGAATGTCGCCCCATCTCCACACCCTGGGTGATAATGTGCTGATGCTCGCCATCGCACGGTTTTTCACAAGCCATAATAGTTCCGGCAAAAGCGGCAACGGCAGCACCGGTCGCGGGATCTTCCGCAATGCCCATGCTGGGTGCGAACATGCGGGTGCGCCAGCGGTTCGCAGCTTCGGGAGCATAGACATAGGCCGCTGTGAGTTCAGGTCCTGCAAAAGCCAGATCGAATGCGGCTCCGAGCTGTGGCTTTGCGCGGCCAAGCGCTTCCACACTGCCGACAGGAATCATCGTGAAGAGGACGCCAGCCGAGAAGTCGGCAGGCCTGAACGCGCCGAAGCCAATATCATTCTCGTCAAGGCCGAAAGCCGCAGCCAGCAGGGCGGGATCACGTGGTGTCGGTTTCTGCTCGGGAAGCCGCGGGATTGAGAAAACACCACGCGCCGCACGCTCCGGGCGCTGGTTGACATCAACCTTCACCAAGCCGACATTTTCTTCAAGTGCCACGACAATGCCCGAGCCTCTCAGCATCTCCGGCGCACGCAGCTTCGCCAGCAGAACCGCTGTTCCCACTGTGGGATGGCCCGCAAACGGCAGCTCCCGCGCGGGCGTGAAGATGCGGATTCTGGCCGTGTTCACGGGATCATCGGGAGGCAGGACGAAGACTGTCTCTGTCAGGTTGAACTCTTTTGCGATGGCCTGCATCGTGGCGCTGTCCAGTCCTTCGCTGTCGTGGATTACCGCCAGCGGATTGCCCGCCAGCTTGCTTTCCGTGAAGACATCAAGGGTGTGGAAGCGGCGACGCATCAGTGATTATCTCTCCTTAATGATTGTCTCTTGGAACACCGAATTTCTTGTGGATTTTCTGATATTTGAC
>JANNRX010000088.1:0-9279 GCA_031401875.1 Hyphomicrobiales bacterium
GCCAGTCATTTCAAGGTGATCTGCATGGATCTAAGGGGCTACGGCTGGTCGAGCGCGCCGCGTCCGGATGCGCTGAACGAAACCTATTCCAAGCGCGCCATGGGCGAGGATGTTCTGGCTGTCATGGAGCATTTCGGCATCGTGCAAAGCCATATTGTGGGCCATGACCGGGGTGGCCGCGTGGCTTACCGGCTGGCGCTGGATCATCCGGGCCGTGTATCAAAACTTGCGGTCGTCGATATCGTCCCGACAGCCGCCATGTGGGACCTGATCGAAGCGCCGGGTTCCAGTGTATCACCGCACTGGCGCGGCCTGTCGCGGCCCTCGCCTGTTCCCGAGAATGAGATCAAGGCCAATCCACAGGCGTTGATCGACGTCACCATGGCGAGCTGGACCGCATCGAAGGATCTCAAGAGCTTTGATGCCAGAGCCGCCGCCCATTACCGCGCTTTCGTTGGCGATTCCTCGCGCATTGCGGCGATGTGCGCGGATTACCGTGCTGGTGCGACAGTCGACCGCGCTGCCGATGATGCGGACCGCAAGGCGGGCAAACACATTACTGCGCCTATGCTGGCGATCTGGGGTAGCGTCGGGATCCCTGCGGCCAGTCCCGATCCGCTGTCTCTGTGGCGGCCTTATGCGCCCGCTGTCACAGGCAAGGCGCTCAAGGGCGGGCATTTCCTGCCCGAGGAAAATGCGGCGGATACTGTGGCGGCGCTGCTCGAATTTCTGACCGCATCATGAGCAGCCCGCTCGCCACCCGCCGTATCGGTCTGGCGCTAGGCGGCGGTGGCGCCAAGGGACTGGCGCATATCGTGGCGTTGGAGGCGTTTGATCAGGCCGGGATCAGACCGGCAGCGATCACCGGCACCTCCATAGGGGCCATCATCGGTGCCGCTTATGCAGCGGGCTATTCCGCCAAGGCGATCCGTGAGCATACGCTGAAAACCTTCCGCGACCGTGCCGATGTGATGGCGCGTCTGTTTCGAGCCCGGGCCGGATCGATCTCGGAGATTTTCTCCGGAGGCTTCGGCAATGCGGTACAGATGGATGGCGAAGTGGTGCTGAAGGAGTTCTGGCCGCCTTCGATGCCGGAGACATTTTCTGATCTCAGGTTGCCCTTTGTGGCGGTCTCGACAGATTTCTACGGTCGCACCGAAAGGTCGATCAGCTCCGGTCCGTTGCGCCCCGCAGTTGCGGCCTCGTTGGCGATTCCGGGCTTTGTGAAGCCGGTGCTGATCAACAACCGGCTGCATATGGATGGCGCAGCCGCCAATCCGCTCCCGTTTGACCGGATGCCGGTTCCCTGTGATCTGATCATCGCCGTGGATGTTGTGGGCGGTCCGGAATCCGAGAATGCCGCCATATACCCCTCCGTTCTGGAGGCCACACTCGGCGCTTCCCAGATCATGCAGATGAAGATCATCGAAGGAAAACTGGAAGCCGCAGCCGCGAAAGTGCATCTTGTTCGCCCGCGCGTCTCCGGGTTCAACGCTCTGGATTTTTTTGCAGTGCGCAAGATCTTGCAGGCCGCGGAGCCCATCCGCAGTGAGATCATCGATCTGTTCCTAACGGACAACACACCCTAACGCCGTTGCGAAAAAAACGCTTTTAGCATGGTTGATGCCTCCGCTTCGCGAAAACCGCCATAAACCTCGGGCCTGTGATGACAGCTGGCCGCATCAAAGAAGCGGACGCCATTGTCTACGGCGCCGCCCTTGGGATCGCTTGCTGCAAAATAAAGCCTTCGGATGCGGGCGAAGGAAATGGCTCCGGCGCAGAGCGTACAGGGTTCCAGCGTCACATAGAGATCCGCGCCGACGAGCCGTTCGCTCTGAACGGCTTCGCAGGCCATGCGGATGGCGAGAACCTCGGCATGCGCCGTGGGATCTTTCAATTCCAGCGTCCTGTTGCCCGCTGCGGAAAGGATTTTCCCTTCCCGCACGATGACCGCCCCCACGGGCGTTTCGCCACGCGCAGCTGCCTTCGCCGCCTCCGCAAAGGCATGGTCCCAGATCCTATTAGCCTGACTTTTGCCAGAATGGTCACTCGCCTTGTCCATGGCTTGCTGATAACAGGGCGCGATGAGTGATGATAGAGATCAAAGACGCCCGCCCCGCAATGGTGGCAACAGTGGACCTCCGCGCCGTGACGGCGGCAGGCCTTCCGGTCCTCGTTCCGGCGATGAGCGGCCGTTCCGCAAGCGCGAAGAGGGCGATAAACCGTTCCGCAAGCCATATCCTCCGCGCCAGTTCGCGCCCGGTGCCGCGCCACGTGCAGAGCATGCCACGCCTGCTGCCAGCCCCGAAGGTGAGCGCATTGCCAAGGTGATGGCCCGCGCGGGCCTGTGCTCGCGTCGCGATGCGGAAGAATGGATCGCGGAAGGCCGCGTCAGCGTCAATGGCTCTGTGATCGACAGTCCTGCACTGAATATCACGGCAGCGGACAGGGTTGTCGTGGATGGCGAACCTTTGCCCGAGCGCGAGCGCACCCGACTCTGGCTCTACCACAAACCTGTTGGGCTGGTGACGACCGAGAGCGATCCCGAAGGCCGCGACACGGTCTTTGATAACCTCCCGAAGGATCTGCCGCGTGTGGTTTCCATCGGTCGTCTTGATATCAACACCGAAGGGCTGCTGCTTCTCACCAATGATGGTGGCTTGGCGCGCGTGCTTGCCCATCCTGATACGGCTTGGTTGCGCCGCTACAGGGTGCGCGCCCATGGCGTCACCACCCAGGAAGCGCTGGACAAGCTCAAGGACGGGATCACCATTGATGGCGTCGATTATGAACCGATCCATGCAACGCTGGACCGTTCGCAAGGGGCCAATGCCTGGCTGACGGTGGATCTGCGCGAAGGCAAGAACCGTGAGGTCAAGGTTGTTCTCGAACATATCGGCCTGATGGTGAACCGGCTTATCCGGGTTTCCTTCGGGCCGTTCCAGCTTGGCGATCTGCGTGAAGGTGATGCGGAGGAAATCCGCACGCGCCTGCTGAAAGATCAGCTTGGCGAAAGGCTTGCCGCAGAAGCGGGCGTCGATTTCGAAGGGCAGCGCAAGGAGCAAGTCGCAGGGGAACGCCCGGCTCCAGCGGCACGTGAAGGCCGCTTTGACAAACCGCGCTTTGAGCGCCCGGCAGGAGGGGAACGCTTCAGCCGTGACCGCGACAACCGACGTCCCCCGGCTCGCTTTGTTGGTGAGCAGGATGAAGCATCGGCTGGCCGCGTACTGACGGATTTGAACGATCCCTATGCCCCGCCGCCAGGTGTGCGCAGTGAAAAGCCTGCTGAGCGCAATGTTTACCGGGATTCGGATGAACCGCTGAAGCCACGCCACAAACGGCTGGACAAGGATGAATTTCAGGCCCGTCGCCGTGCGGCTTTCGCAGGCGAGGATAAAACACTGAAGGTCAGCAGTGGCGAGACGCAGGATCGCGGGGGCCGCACGGTTCGTGTCGATCGCATCACCCGCGATGTGCCTCAAGAGGAAGCCCGCGCGCCCCGCCGCAGCTTCGAGGATCGTGGTAGACCGCCACGCGATGATGCCCGTGGTAAACGTCCGTTTGAAGGCGGTCGTCCATTTGAAGGCAAGCGGGATTTTGGCGATAGAAGCGGCCCGCGCGAGCGTTCGGGAGAAGACCGTTCGCGCAGCTTCAAGCCGCGTGGTTCTGAGGATCGTCC
The DNA here is from genome assembly GCA_031401875.1 of Hyphomicrobiales bacterium. Classification (GTDB taxonomy): domain Bacteria; phylum Pseudomonadota; class Alphaproteobacteria; order Rhizobiales; family Beijerinckiaceae; genus JADCCX01. The sequence continues at coordinate 3,680 of JANNRX010000088.1, forward strand.
GCCGCGCTCTGAAGGCCGTCCGGAGGCAGGCAACTCCTTTGGCGGGCGCTCGTTCGGATCAAAGTCCTTTGGTGGAAAACCGGCGGGGGATCGCCCCTTTCGCAGTCGCGATGACCGCCCGCCCCGGCGCGATGATGATCGTCCGCCCCGGCGCGATGATGCTCGTCCACCCCGTGGCGATGCTCGTCCACCCCGCCAGGGTGGCGGCAGGGACGAGGGCAGGGATGCCGGAGGCCGTCCGCCGCGCAGTGAGGGTCGTCCCTTTGGCGGGCGCTCGGAAGGGCGTCCGGAAGGCAGATCCGGTGGCTTTGGGGGTAAACCCGGTGGTGGCCGACCAAGCGGCGGCAGACCCGGTGGCGGGTTCAAGCCTGGTGGGTCCCGTCCCGGTGGACCCAAAAGGGACCGTTGATCCATGCGCGTTGTCGCCGGACGTCTGAAGGGCCGCAGCCTTGTGGGTCCGCGCTCTGACGACATCCGGCCGACATCAGACCGTCTGCGTGAGGCGCTGTTCAACATTCTCGCCCATGGCCTACTGAAATTCGGCATCCGGGATCCGGTCACGGATGCACGGGTGCTGGATCTTTTCGCGGGTACAGGCGGCCTTGCTTTTGAAGCCGTGTCGCGCGGCGCCGTCTATGCCGTGATGGTCGATGACAGCACCGAAGCACGGGGCTTGCAGCGCGCCAATGTCGAGGCGCTTGGCCTTGGTGGCATCACGCGTATCCTGCGACGGGATGCCACGAAGCTGGGGCCAGTTTCGGCGTTTGAACCCTTCAGCCTCGTCTTCTGTGATCCGCCCTATGGCAGGGGGCTTTGCGAGAAAGCGCTGCAATCCGCCCTCTTGGGAGGCTGGCTGAAGCCGGGTGCGATTGTCGTTCTGGAAGAGCGCGCCGGTGTTGAGATTGCCCTGCCGCCGTCGCTGGAACTGCTGGATCAGAGGGTGGCAGGCGAAGGACAGGTTCTGATCGCGCGCTACAATGTGTAATCCCGTTTACCGTCGCCCGAACAGCCGTTCGATATCGGCCAGTTTCAGCTCCACATAAGTGGGCCTGCCATGGTTGCATTGGCCGGAGCCGGGTGTTGCCTCCATCTCGCGCAGCAGGGCATTCATTTCTTCAGGCTTCATGCGTCGCCCCGCCCGTACGGAATGGTGGCAGGCGAAGGTCGCCAGCACATGGTCAGCTGCACGTTCAAGCGCCAGCGGACCACCCCATTCGGCGATATTATCCGCGATGTCCTGAACAAGATTGCGGATGTCACCGTCCCTGATCACCGAGGGCACCTCCTGCACGGCAACAGCACCGGGGCCGAAACTTTCCAGCACCAGACCAAGGCTTTCCAGAGCCGGAGCTGCCGCGACCAGCCGTTCGGCATCGGCAGGATCAAGCTCGATGATTTCCGGGATTAGCAAAAGCTGACGGGGGATGACATTCTGAGCCCGCTGCTGTTTCAGCCGTTCATATACCAGCCGTTCATGCGCCGCATGCTGATCCACAATCACCACGCCATCGCTGGTTTGCGCCAGAATGAAGCTGTCGTGGATTTGCGCCCGTGCCGCACCCAGCGGATGCTGCATCAGTTGCGGATCTGCCTCTGAAAGATGTGCGCGCAGATCGGCAGTTGGCGGGCCAGCACCCTCAAAGGCTGCCTGCGGCGCTTCGCTGAAACCCTGCTGCGGTGCGGCCCAGCTTTGCCGCCAGGGTGCAATGCCCGCGCGGCTTGCACCGTAGCCTCCACCGGGGCTGCGCATTGATGTATCGAATGCTGCCAGTGTTCGCTCTCCACCTGTCGTCGTCGCTTTGTGTCCCGCTGACAGCAGCGCGGATTTCAGCGCCGCAATGAGAATGCCACGCACGAGGCCTGGATCGCGAAAGCGCACTTCGGTCTTGGCTGGATGCACATTCACGTCGACATCGGCGGGTTTGATCGCCACAAACAGCGCCAGCACCGGATGCCGGTCACCAGGCAGATAATCGGCATAGGCCGCCCGCACGGCACCCACCAGAAGCTTGTCGCGCACAGGCCTGCCGTTGACGAAGAGATATTGCTCTTGTGACGTCGCCCTGTGGTAGGTTGGCAGGCCTGCAAAACCTGTGATGGCGAGCCCTTCGCGCCTGGCTTCCACCCCAACGGCATTGTCGCGGAACTCCGCACCAAGCACCTGGCCGAGCCGCAGCAGACGCCCCTCTGAAGTATCGCCCGCGGCCGCCGTGTAGTCGAAATTCGCCGCACCTTCTCCGCTGTAGGAGAAGCGCACACCGGGATGCGCCATTGCCAGACGTTTGACGACCTGCGCCACGGCCTGCCCTTCAGCGCGGTCACCTTTCAGGAATTTGAGCCGCGCCGGGGTCGCAAAGAACAGATCGCGCACTTCGATCCGCGTTCCCTTCGCCATGGCCGCCGGTTTCACGGGCTGCTTGATCCCGCCTGCAACACGAATGGACGAGCCGTTGTGATCATCCGTCGTGCGGGTCAGGATTTCGAGACGGGACACAGCCGCGATCGAGGGCAGCGCCTCACCGCGAAAGCCCAGTGTCGCAATCGTCGTCAGGTCGCCGGTCGGGAGTTTGGAGGTGGCGTGTCGTTCCACCGCCAGTTCCAGATCAGGGGCTGTCATGCCCGCCCCGTCATCGGTGATGCGGATCAGGCTGCGCCCGCCCCCTTCGATCTCGACGGTAATGCGGCTTGAGCCAGCATCCAGCGCGTTTTCGACCAGTTCCTTCACGGCAGCCGCCGGTCGTTCGATCACTTCGCCAGCGGCAATCTGGTCAATCAGAACGGGTTCAAGTCGACGGATGATCATGGGCTTCAGATAACACTGATTCCAGGCAAATAAGGCCACGTCTCGGGGGAATCTGATCCCCTGCCCAGTTTGTCAACACATCCTAAGCCGCCATCGCTGTTTCCGCGACCTTGATCCAATAGGACACGCCAACAGGAATGGCCTTGTCATCGAAATCATACGCCGGGTGATGAACACCTGCGCTATCGCCGTTGCCGAGGAAGATATAGGCCCCCGGACGTGCTTCCAGCATATAGGAAAAGTCTTCCGAGCCCATCAGGGGCGCGATTGAACGGTCAACCTTCGAACCGCCAGAGATTCCGGCTGCAACCTTGGCGGCAAATTCCGTCTGATCAGGATGATTGACGGTGACAGGATAGCCCTTGTGATAGGTGACGGTGATTGCGGCACCCGTGGCCAGGGCGATACCGGCGGAGATTTCCCTGATCCTGCGTTCGGCCATCAGCCGTGTCTCGGCTTTGAGGGTACGTACAGTGCCGCGTAAATGGCCCGATTGGGGAATGACGTTATAGGTATCGCCGGATTTGACGTCACAGGTTGAGATCACGATGGAATCGAGTGGGTCCGTGCCGCGCGAGGCAATAGTCTGCAAGCCCATGATCAGCTGGGCCGAGGCCACGATGGGGTCGATACACTCATGCGGCCGTGCCGCGTGACCGCCTTTGCCCTCGATATGAATATCAAAGCGGTCGGCCGCTGCCATGGCCGGGCCCGTGCGGATAGCAAATTCGCCCAATGGGATACCGGGCATATTGTGCATGCCATAGACTTCCTGGATGCCGAAGCGCTCGATCAGCCCGTCCTCGCACATCGCGAGACCACCGGCGCCGCCTTCTTCCGCAGGCTGGAAGATCATGATGGCTGTTCCATCAAAATTGCGGGTTTCGGCCAGATATTTGGCAGCGCCCAGCAGCATGGCGGTATGGCCATCATGGCCGCATGCATGCATCGTTCCGGGGCTCTTTGATTTGTAAGGCACATCTGTCGCTTCAAGAATCGGCAGGGCGTCCATGTCGGCGCGCAGTCCCACAACCTTTCCAGAGGTATTCTTGCGGCCTTTGATCACGGCAACGACGCCGGTCTTGCCAATACCGCTGACAATCTCGTCGACGCCAAAGCTCTTCAGCTTGTCTGCCACGAAGGCCGCCGTCTTGTGTTCCTCGTACCCAAGCTCCGGATTCTCATGGAGATGGCGGCGCCAGACGGCAATTTCCTCTGAAAATTCAGCAACGCGGTTGATAACGGGCATGATGCACCTTTTTGAAATCGTAAATCAGGACAAGAGGTCTGCACGCAGAATATGGGATAATGCGCGCTTCAGGCAAGTCACGTTAAGCAAGTCACTTTGACTGTAGAGCGGGTCAGTATTGCGTCTGAGGCCTTGCAACCTGCGCCTTTCCAGGTGCAAAAGCGAGTGATTAATGGAGCGGTGATCCCCTGTGAATCTTCGGACCAAGCCCTTGCCCAGAGCATTGAGCAAAAATGGCCGCACCTCCATCGAGGAAGCGATCGCATCGCTTGATCCAGCTCTGAAACATGAACAGATCAAAAGTGACGCGCTTGCCCTCTGCAAGGCTTATCTCGCTGAGGAATACACGCTGGCGCAGACCGCACTGGAAGCCGCAGGCTCAGGCTTTGAATGCGCGGAGGCGCTCTCTTTCGCGCAGGATGCTGTGATCCGCGCCCTGTATGATCTGACCGTGGCGCGGCTCTATCCTGCACTCAACCGATCCTCGGGTGAGAGATTGGCCGTTTGTGCCACCGGAGGCTACGGACGCGGCACCATGGCACCGGGCTCGGATGTCGATATCCTGTTTCTCTTTCCCTTCAAGCAGAGTGCCTGGTGCGAGAGCGTCGCAGAGACGATGCTGTATTTCCTCTGGGATCTGGGAGTGAAGGTCGGGCATGCGACACGCTCTGTCGATGAATGCTTGCGGGAGGCCACCAAGGATCTGACAATCAGGACGGCCCTGCTCGAAACACGCCTGATCGCAGGTGATATCGGCCTCTACCATGAACTGGCAGGTCGCTACGACCGTGAGATCGTCAAAGGCAGCGGCGCTGATTTTGCCCATGCCAAACTGGAGGAACGCGAGATTCGCCTGAAGAAACAGGGCTCGTCGCGCTATCTCGTCGAGCCCAATGTCAAGGAAAGCAAGGGCGGCCTGCGCGATCTGAACACCCTGTTCTGGATCACCAAATACGTCTACCGCGTGCAGGACCCCTCGGAGCTGGTGACGGAAGGCATCTTTACGCCGACGGAGCTTGCCTTGTTCCGGCGCTGTGAGGATTTTCTCTGGCGCGTGCGCTGCATGATGCATTTCATCGCCGGCCGTCCCGAGGAGCGTCTCTCTTTTGATATGCAGAGACTGGTTGCTGCCTAGTTCAGCTACCGTTCCCATGGTGGGTTATCGCCGGTCGAGCGCTTCATGAAACATTATTTTCTGGTGGCGAAGGATGTGGGGGATCTGACCGCTATCGTCTGTGCCGCCCTTGAGGCCCGTGAGCAGAAACCGCGTGCCATGCTGGATCGCATGTTTGGCAGTTTCAAGCGTCGTCGCAGGGCCCTTTCCGGCACCCATGATTTTCTGATCGATCACGACCGCATCACTGTCGCAAGCGATGACGTCTTCACCAAGGACCCAATCAATCTGATACGGCTGTTCTGGTTTGCCGCCTACAACCAGCTTGAGCTGCATCCCGACGCCAAGCGTCTTGTCACCTTGTCCCTGCGTCTTGTCGATGCGGCCTTGCGCGGCAACGCGGAAGCCAACCGGCTGTTTCTGGAAATTCTCAC
>JANNRX010000089.1:0-1786 GCA_031401875.1 Hyphomicrobiales bacterium
GCGCTGAAAGCGTCGTTCCAGATGATGGCGGATCAGGGCGGCTTCGGTGCTGTTGCAATCCAGAGCCATCCCGAGATCGAAGCGGTGAACCATGTGCACCATGCAGGCAATTCATCCGGCATCGTCGATGGCGCGGCAGCGGTTCTGATTGGTAACAAGAAGGCAGGCAAATCCGCCGGCCTCAAGCCCCGCGCCCGCATCCGTGCGTTCGCCACGGTCGGTTCGGACCTCGGCCTGATGCTGACCGGCCCGGTGGATGTGACCAAGCTGGTGCTGAAAAAGGCTGGCATGAAGCAATCAGACATCGATCTTTTCGAGCTTAACGAGGCCTTCTCCTCGGTCGTGCTGCGCTTCCAGCAAGCATTCGATATCGATCCCGATATCCTCAACGTCAATGGCGGTGCAATTGCCATGGGCCATCCGCTGGGTGCCACCGGCGCGATGATCCTGGGTACGGTGCTGGACGAATTGGAGCGCACCAACAAGCAGACTGCCTTGATCACGCTCTGCGTTGCTGCAGGCATGGGCGTCGCGACGATTATCGAGAGAGTCTAGCGCCATTCCTTCTCCCCTTGTGGGAGAAGGTGGCATGCGGAGCATGACGGATGAGGGGTCGCACCGGCCCAACCAAATTTCACTGAAACAAGGTGTCAGGCAGGAATCAAGAACGGGCGGACAGGGCAGCGAAACCTCTCATCCGCCTTGCGTCCCGCAAGGCACCTTCTCCCGCAAGGGGAGAAGGAGAGAATGACCATGAAACTCAACAATTTCACCTTCGAGATCGACGCCGACGGCATCGCCACCCTGACCTGGGATATGAAGGACCGCTCCATGAACGTCATCACCGTCGAGGTGATGGACGAACTGGACACTATCATCGAGCATGTCGCGGGGACGGAAGCCATCAAGGGTTGCGTCATCACCTCCGGCAAGGACAGCTTCTCCGGCGGAGCTGATCTGACGATGCTTCAGGCCAGTGGCGCTGAATACGCCAAGCTCATGAAGAGCAAGGGCGAGGAAGCCGCCAACATCTTCCTGCTCGACAGCTCGGCGCGGCTTGGCAAGATCTACCGCCGCATGGAGACCTGCGGCAAGCCTTTTGCTGCCGCCATCCATGGCACCTGCCTCGGTGGCGCGTTCGAGCTGGCGCTTGCCTGCCAACTCCGCATTCTCTCGGACAGCGACAAGACCCGCGTCGGCCTGCCGGAAATCAAGGTCGGGCTCTTCCCGGGTGCCGGGGGAACGCAACGCGTGGCGCGCCTGATGCAGACCGGCGATGCCTTGCAAATGCTCTTCAAGGGCGAGCAGATCCGCAGCCTTCCAGCCCGCAGCATGGGCCTCGCGCATTTGGTCGCACCGCGTGAGCAGATGCTGGCGCAAGCCAAGGAATGGCTGATGGCCAATCCAAAAGCCAAGGCACCCTGGGACACCGAGGGTTACAAGCTGCCCTCCAACAAAGTGTATTCGCCCGCCGGCATGCAGATCTGGCCGCCTGCCAGCGCGATCCTGCGCCGCGAGACGGCCAACAACTACCCAGCCGCCCGCGCCATCCTCTCGGCGGTCTATGAAGGCCTGCAAGTGTCGATGGATCTTGGTCTACGGATCGAGAGCCGCTATTTCGCGAAAATCCTGCGCTCCAAGGAGGCCGCGATGATGATCCGCTCGCTGTTCCTGTCCAAGGGCGAGTTGGAGAAGGGCGCGCGCCGCCCGGCCAAGGTTCCTCCGCAGGTGATCAAGACCATCGGCGTGCTCGGCGCGGGCTTCATGGGTGCGGGCATCACCTATG
>JANNRX010000090.1:0-3160 GCA_031401875.1 Hyphomicrobiales bacterium
GTTGATGGCCTCCAGGATCATCGCATCGGGCAAACCTGCCGTGCTGCCTTCGAGAACAGAGACGCTGGCCATGCCAGGGCGCCGCGTTGCAAGATGCACCAGAGCCCGTTCGGCGAGCGCCTGTCGTGTCTCCGGGGAGACACGGTCCAGGTCCTCCAGCGCCACACGGCTGAACAGGAGGTTTTCAAGCGCAGAGGTCGCCAGCTTGTTTCGAGACATGTTGTATCCCTCCCGGATGCGCTTAATGTCTAAAGGCTGGTGTGTTTCGCAGCCAGCAGAATTTGAACCAAGCCCGAGAATGTGACCTGTTTGCGAAAAACAGGGATCAGGATCGGTATTTCTTCAGGGATGAAAGAGATAATGCAAAAAACAGCCCCCAAAAAAGCAAAAATTGTGCGTGCAGTCGCTCAGCCCGCGATTGCCCTTGATCTGCCGCAGGGTACGCTTTCACCTGCGATGCAGGCCTATTTCCAGAAATGTGATGAGAAAATCGGCTTCGTTCCCAATGTGCTCAAGGCTTACGCCTTTGACAATGCCAAGCTCGAAGCCTTTGTCGCTTTCTACAGTGACCTGATGCTGGCCCCTTCCGGACTTTCCAAGCTGGAGCGCGAGATGATCGCGGTCGCCGTGTCCTCCGAGAACAAGTGCTTCTATTGTCTTGCTGCCCATGGTGCCGCCGTCCGGCAGCTTTCCGGCAAGCCGGAGCTTGGCGAGATGCTGGTGATGAATTACCGCGCGGCACCCCTGTCACCCCGTGAGCGGGCGATGCTGGATTTTGCTGTTCTGATCACCAATGCTTCCTCGACAATCGAGGAGGAGGATCGGGAGGTTCTGCGCCTGGAAGGATTCACGGATCGGGATATCTGGGATATCGCGGCAGTCGCGAGCTTCTACAACATGTCCAACCGCATGGCCTCGGCCACAGACATGCGCCCCAACCCTGAGTATCATGCCATGGCACGGTGAGGTTGGGCGCGATGAGGTCCAGAACCACTTCGGTGGTCACGCCCTCTTGCCGTGTTCAGCAATGGCGATGCCGCCCAGAACAAGCGCCAGTGCCACCCCATGGTGCCAGCCGAATTTTTCGCCCAGGATCAGGATCGCAAACAGCGGACCCAGCACAGGCACCAGATTGATGAAAATGCCTGAGCGAACGGGTCCGATAAGCTGGACGCCGCGCATGAACAGAAGTTGTGCCAGAAGCGACGGTCCAAGGCCGATGAAAATCACCAGAAGCCAGCCCTTCCAGTTCGGCCAAAGCATGGTGCCATTGGCATATTCAGCCACGGCAAGAGGGATCGAAGTCAGTGTTGCAGCAACAGCCATCACCGCGAAAAAGCCAAGAGACGAGACGGCTGGACGCTTGCGCAATCCCACGGTGTAACCAGCATAAAAGACACAGGCGATCAGCAACATGATGTCGCCGATGTTGAAGGTCAGTGCTTTCAGCGTCGCCAGCTCCCCTCCGCTTGCCACGACTGCGATGCCGAGCATGGTCAGGCTTGTGCCGAACCACTGGATCGGCGTTGCGGTTTCCCGCAGCGCCAAGGCGCCGGTTATCAGAACGAGGATCGGCATGGAGCCCTGCAGAATGCCAATGTTGATCGCTGTCGTGTGGTGTCCGGCGACATAGAAAAGCGCGTTGAAGGCGGTATAGCCCAGTGCCCCCATGATGAAGACATAGGGCAATCTTGTTCTGAGCAATGGCCAATCCGCTTTCAGCGCTTCCCGCGCGATGATCACGAGAACGCCGCAGGCCAGCACCCAGCGCAGCAGAACAAGCAGCATGGGTGAAATATTGTCGACGGCAAGCCGGGCTGCCACGGTGTTGCAGGCCCATAGCGTCATTGTGAGCAGCAGCATCAGATAGGCATTGCCTGACAGTTTCTGCAAAAAGCCGGAAGAGGGAGATGACAAGGGCATGATTCCGCGCTGCGGAAGCTTCGCAGTCTTCAAACCTCATGCTACAGCAGCACCGATTTTGGAAATGAATTTGACGCATGGATATCATCACGGCGCGGGAATAGTTTTGGCATGGGAATAGTTTTGGCATGAGCGGGCTGCGGTTTCTTGTTGTTGACGGCAATCCACTGGAGCGCCGGGAGGCCCATCAGCGCGAATTCGGTAAGGCACCGGGTACGGCCTATGGTGATGCACTGCTCGCGGTTTCTCCTCGTGGGAGTGGCTATGATATCTGTTTTCCCGCAGACGAAGGAGCCAACCTTCCCCTCGGTGCAGCCATCGCTGATTATGACGGCGTGGCGCTCACAGGTTCATCGCTGCATTTATGGAAGCGTGATGCGGCGGTTGAACGGCAGATTGAGTTGGCGCGGGAGATTTTTCGCAGCCGTACGGCGTTCTTCGGGTCATGCTGGGGTGTGCAGATGGCCTCTGTGGCGGCGGGTGGTGACGTACAGAAAAATCCGCTGGGCCGGGAACTGGGGATCGCCCGCAATATCAACCTGAGTGATGTGGGCAGAAAGCATCCGCTGCTTGCAGGACGCCCGGCGGCCTATGATGCGCCTGCGATCCATCTCGATATCGTCACGCTGCCGCCGCCCGATTGCACTGTTCTTGCCAGCAATGCTCTCTCGCCGGTTCAGGCTGCCGAAATTCGCCATGATGGCGGAGTGTTCTGGGGCGTTCAGTATCATCCTGAGTTCAGCCTGACCGAGGTTGCTGTCATTCTCCGTCGCCTGGCGGATAACATGGTCACAGAAGGCTTCAGCGCAGGGCGTGAGGCCAGCCTCGCCTATGCACAAGCACTGATCACACTCGACGGGGACCGCACACGGACCGATCTTGCCTGGCATCACGGTATCACGGCGGATGTTCTCGACGATGCCAGGCGAATGACGGAAATCCGCAACTGGATTGACCATCAGGTAAAGCCCATGGCCGCATTGCGGGGGCGGGGATAATCCGCCGACTTCAGGCTTCGATTTCTGCTTCTAGGTTTTTATTGCCACTCTTTTTCATGTCCAGGCGCTGGAGCAGTTGTGCAGAAAGTTTGGGCGGGGCTTGCGAGAAATTAACGGCGGCCATCACATCGGCCGTTGGCACCATGCCACCCTTGCTGAGGATCATGGCTTTCAAAACAGCGCTGGCGACAGCTTTGCCGTCGCGAACAAATACCTGCTCCATGATAAACCAACGCTCA
>JANNRX010000091.1:0-2877 GCA_031401875.1 Hyphomicrobiales bacterium
CATTGATGAGGCCATCCGTTGTCCCTGAACTACACTTTCATGCTTGATCAGGCTGTAAAACTCGCCGGGCGCGACGCCCGTGTGCTGGATTTTGGCTGAGGAACTGGGCCTTTGATGCGCAAGGGCCTGGAACTTGGTTTGGATATCGTCGGTGCAGACACATTCGTGGGGCATTACGAAAGCTGGCTCGAAGAGGTCGACCCTCAGGTGCGCGAAAAAATCTCGGTGTTCAGCGACATACTGCCGTTCGAGGCCGGACATTTTGATGTTGTCATCGCCAATCTGGTTTTCGAGCACATCCCCGATCTTGCACCCGCCCTGTCGGAGATTGCGCGTGTGCTGCGGCCTGGCGGACATCTCATCGCGGCCTTCCCGGTTCTGGAAACCTGGCATGAGGGGCATGTCGGCCTTTACTTTGCGCATCGTTTGTCAAGCGTGCCGCGTCTTCGGCTTCACTATCTCAAACTTGCGCACACTCTGGGCCACGGCCTGTATCGCGCGCCAGGTCAGTCTGCAGCGGAATGGGCGCAATCATCGGCCGACACGCTGGACAAGGCCTGCGTGTTCCATCGCAAGGCGCATGCATTGTCCCTGATCGAAAAGGCGCTTGGTCACAGTCCAGTTGATATCTCAAGCGACTATATTGATCTTCAGATCAGGAACTCGCGGTTCAGACCTCTCGCCCCTGTGCTTGCAAATGCACCCGGCCGGCTTTTGAAACGAGCTGTAGCAGGCATCCGCGCGGGCCTCGTGGTATCGGCAAAGAAAGCATAGTAAAGACAGGCTCGATGGCGTAATTTTGCGCTAATCTTGCCTTTATCACCAAATAGAATTCTGAGCGCTTTTGCACGCTGTTTGACAGCTACGCGCCCAAGCAGCCGTCACTGCTGTCTTGCCCAAGGCTTGATCGACATGCAAAAAACCAGTGCGGATGAATCCGGAACCAATGTCACAGCAGGGTCGGTGCCATTGAGCAAAACCGCATCGCCATCCTCCAGCCGCTCTTGGCCCAAAGCACCGTTTGCGCCACGCAGAAGCACAAGGAGCGTTGCACCCAGCGGATCACAGAGCAGCGGTGATGCCGTGTGATGCCGCGTGACGGTGGAGCGGCAAATTCCGCGCCGCGTCATCACGTTCAGATCAAGAATGGGTCCTGCGTGAAGGCGGGAATATGTTACGGCATCGCCCGGAAAGGCGAAGGGAAGGCTCTGGTCTGTCAGCAGCGTTTCGCCATGGCCCGCGATATCAAGCACCATGCCTTCGCCTTCGAGGATGGTCAGCGACCGGTCGATGCCGGGAAAGACCGAGAACGGCCCATCCCTGACGACGCGCGCCATCGAAACGCGCCAGTCGAAAGCACCCAGTGAGGCGCCTTCGGGTGATGCGATGATATCGATCATCTCGCCGCCGCCGTTCTTCCATGGCATGACGCGAAAACCGGATTGTCGCAAGATACGCATCAGCCGCGTTCTCCTGTCGCAAGGCCCGGCAGATTGAGCGCATGCTCCTGCGCACAATCAATCGCCAGTTCGTAGCCCGCATCGGCATGGCGCATCACGCCTGTGGCTGGATCGTTCCACAGCACGCGCTCCAGGCGTCGCGCGGCATCCGGCGTGCCATCCGCCACGATCACCATGCCTGAGTGCTGCGAGAAGCCCATGCCCACGCCGCCACCGTGATGCAACGAAACCCATGTCGCTCCAGAGGCGCAGTTGAGCAATGCATTGAGCAACGGCCAGTCGGAGACGGCGTCTGAACCGTCGATCATGCCTTCAGTTTCGCGGTTGGGCGAGGCGACGGAGCCTGAATCGAGATGATCACGACCGATCACAATGGGGGCTTTGAGTTCGCCGCTCGCCACCATTTCGTTGAAAGCGAGGCCGAGGCGGTGCCGGTCACCCAGGCCGACCCAGCAGATGCGTGCGGGCAGGCCCTGGAACTTGATGCGCTCACGCGCCATGTCCAGCCAATGGTGAAGGTGCTTGTTGTCGGGCAAAATCTCTTTCACCTTCGCATCCGTGCGGTAGATATCCTCCGGGTCACCCGACAGCGCTGCCCAGCGGAACGGGCCAATGCCCCGGCAGAACAGTGGCCGGATATAGGCTGGCACGAAGCCCGGAAAATCGAAGGCGTTTGTGACACCTTCCTCCAGTGCCATCTGGCGGATGTTGTTGCCGTAATCGACAGTGGGCACACCTGCTTTATGAAAATCAAGCATGGCACGGACGTGCACTGCCATGGATTTCTTGGCTGCGGCTGTGACACCCTTGGGATCACTTGTGCGGCGATCCTCCCATTGTGCCAGTGTCCAGCCCTTGGGCAGATAACCGTTGACGGGATCATGCGCCGAGGTCTGGTCCGTGACGCAATGCGGGCGGATGCCACGGCGAAAAAGCTCCGGGAAGATATCCGCAGCATTGCCCAGCAGCGCCACGGAGATAGGTTTCTTCTCGGTGCAAGAGCGGTCTATGATGGCGAGTGCGTCGTCCAGGTCCTTGGCCTGAACATCTACGTAACCCGTGCGCAGGCGCATTTCGATGCGGCTTGGCTGGCACTCGATGGCGAGGCAGGATGCACCCGCCATGGTGGCCGCCAGAGTCTGCGCGCCGCCCATACCGCCCAGGCCCGCCGTCAGGATCCATTTGCCGGAAAGATCGCCGCCGTAATGCTTGCGGCCCATCTCGACGAAGGTTTCATACGTGCCCTGCACGATGCCCTGCGTGCCGATGTAAATCCAGGAACCAGCCGTCATCTGGCCGTACATCATCAGTCCCTTGCGATCGAGTTCGTTGAAATGTTCCCAGGTCGCCCATTTCGGCACGAGGTTCGAGTTGGCGATCAGAACGCGCGGGGCGTCCTTGTGGGTCGGGAAAACGC
>JANNRX010000092.1:0-6280 GCA_031401875.1 Hyphomicrobiales bacterium
CTGCGCGGCCTGATGCACGGCGGCGCGGATGCGTTGATAGGTGGCACAACGGCAGATATTACCGTTCATTGCGGCGTCAATATCGGTATCGCTCGGCTTCCTGTTGTCATTGAGGAGGGCGATAGCCGCCATCACCTGACCGGACTGGCAATACCCGCATTGCGGGACATTGAGACTGACCCAGGCCTTCTGCACCGCCTCTGCAACACGTCCGGATGCGCCCTCGATGGTGGTGACGTTCTTTCCCGCCACATCCGACATCAATGTCTGGCAGGAGCGGCCCGGCTGGCCATCAATCCAGACCGTACAGGCCCCGCAAAGCGCCTGGCCACAGCCGAATTTCGTACCCGTCAGACCAAGGACATCGCGCAGCGCCCACAACAATGGCATCTCGCCTTCGACATTGACCTCCTGCGCCTGTCCATTCAGCATAAACCGGATCATGAATATCCCTCATTGAGTGAAAAGAGCATCCCGTTACCCTTGCGAACAGGGTGGGGCGACGACAACGGATGAATGAACCCAAGCTAAGACCATCTGAGGCGATTTCAAGGCCGGAACCAGGGTTTCCTATCGCTGGGGTGCGTCATTGCGATGACGACGCCGCCAGTCCTGGGGACGCTCAAACTCGCCGGCCCAGAGTCCGCGAAAGGCAGCTTTGGCCTCTGCCTCTTCCTGATCGTATCCGCCAAAGGCCATGGCCTGGCCATCGCGCACCATGGCCGCATTGAGGTCCACGCCACGGACACGACAAGAAACCAGCAACCGGCCAAACCTGTCACGCTCACCGCCAATGCAGGTGACAAGGCCGCTCCGCAACAGTTTGCGCAGAGCTGCACGGGATTCGCGCCCGCAGTCGACCGTCTGGCGCGCCACCTGACAGGTCTGGCTAAACTCTGGCGCATCGATGCCCTTGAGGCGCATCTCCTCTCCGGCCAGACGCAGGGAATCCCCGTCGATCGCTTCAGCCGCACCGGTGATATCCCGTTGCGGCGCGCCGCTCAGCAGATACAGAATTCCAGCGGAGGCCAGCAAGATGGCAAGCGAAGAGAGGAAGAGTGAGAAGCGACGGGACACGGAAAAGAGGGTTCTCTCTGGTCAGGAATCAGATGCAGCGTAAGTGATCAGCACAGGACGTCAAAACCATGTGATACAGAAGCGTTTTCCTGATTTGAGACAAATTTTTGTGCTCACAGCAGGATGGCCTTAACCATCTCATGCCATTGTCAGCCCACACGATTGCGTTCCGGTCGTGAGCAAGGGCTGCGTATCTGTCCATGACGAAACTCACGGCTGACATTGTTGAGCGCAGAAAGGCGCATGACGACCGTCGGGCACTCGACCGCCGCGAGACCAAAAGCACGATTCAATCGGCACGTGAAAAACTGACGTCTGTCTCTGGCCTGGACCGCGCCTTTGAATTCGAAACGCTGCGCCTCTTTGCCCAATCGAAAATCTCAGCCTGCTTTACACTGGGTCTTTACAGCGCCTTGATAGCGCTGGGCCTGACGTTGTGGGCTCCAGCGATCTATTCCGTGCTCTGGTGTTCGATTTGCAGCAGCACATTCGTGCTTGGTGCATTGATGTCAAAACGCTTTCTGGCCAAGGCCACGGAAGAGGCAACATCCGCCTGGAGAACCAGGTTCATTCTGCTTGAACTGTTTCAGAGCATTGCCTGGTCAAGCATCGTTTTCGTGTCTCTTATCATCAATGTGGACTTTCTTTCCACCTTCATCATGGTTTCAGTCATCATCTATGCGAGTGCCAGCAGTTTTCTGGCGACGCCGATCCGCACAGCGATCCATGCCAGCCTACTGCCTCTTGTCGTGACCATCGGGATCCTCACCTTCAACAAGAACGAGCTTGAGAGTTCTATTTTTGCCTGTCTCGCAGTTGGTGCAATCTTCTTCAGCCTGATGCTGGCCCGCAATGCCCATGATCAGATATTATTGACCATGGGTTTTCGCGCCGAAAAAGAAACGCTGTTTGGTGCCCTTGAAGAGGCCAATGCCAAGCACGACGAAGCCCGGCGACGCGCGGAAGAGGCCAATCTGGCAAAATCAAAGTTTCTGGCCACCATGAGCCATGAACTGCGCACCCCGCTGAATGCCATTCTCGGCTTCTCAGAAGTGATGAAGAGCGAGCTGTTCGGTCCCCATTCCGTCGCTCAATATCAGGAATATTCCGTCGATATCCATGCTTCGGGGCAGCATCTGCTCGATATCATCAATGAAATTCTTGATCTTTCGCGCATCGAAGCGGGGCGTTACGAGCTGAACGAAGAACCTGTTGATCTTGCAAGTATGGCGGACGATTGCGTTCACTTGCTAGATCTGCGCGCGCGCAACAAGAACATCAGCCTGAAAACCCTTCTGGAAAAAGGCCTGCCAAGGCTCTGGGCTGACGAACGCGCTGTCCGTCAGATTATCATCAACCTTTTGGCAAACAGCATCAAATTCACCCCACAAGGTGGCGAAGTCAGCATCAAGGCCGGTTGGACAGCAAACGGTGGTCAATATATTGCAATCAAGGATACAGGCCCGGGTATTCCTGAGGAAGAACTGCACACCGTGCTTGAATCGTTCGGCAGAGGCTCACTCGCCATCAAGACCGCAGAACAGGGATCAGGCCTGGGCCTGCCAATCGTGAAAGGCCTCGTCGACATTCACGGCGGACAGTTCCACATCAACTCGAAATTGCTCGAAGGCACGGAAGTCATCGTCATCTTCCCCGCCGAAAGGGTGATGGACACCCTTCCGCAGGTTGGAAGCAGCAATGCTGCGGCTTGAGCGGCATTCCTGACATCGCGTTAAGGGCGATTACGATTTTTTTGACACTTGCGCCTGTGCAAACGTCGCCATGCCGGTGTGGCAGGCCACCGCCGCCTTGACAACCGATACAGCAAGCGCCGCACCGCTACCCTCTCCAAGCCTCAACCCGAGATCAAGGAGCGGTTTCAGACCAAGCCTTTTCAGCACCTGCGCATGCGCTCCCTCCGCCGAGACATGCCCGGCAAGACAATGGTCGAGCGCAGAGGGGTCCATCGCATGCAGAATGGCCGCCGCTGCCGTGACCACGTAACCATCGAGAATGACAGGCACATTCTGTAACCGGGCGGCCAGGATAGCCCCGACCAGCGCTGCAATCTCACGACCGCCAAGCCTGCGCATAACTTCAAGTGGATCATCGAGATGCGCCTTGTGCAGTGCCACGGCCTTTTCCACCGCAGCAATCTTGCGGGCAAGGCCTGCGTCATCAATGCCGGTGCCGCGTCCAACCCAATCGGCAGCCTTGCCACCATAAAGCGCATGATAAATTGCTGCGGCGATGGTTGTGTTACCAATACCCATTTCACCCAGACAGAGCAGATCACTGCCACCCGCTGTAGCCTCCATACCGAAGGCGATGGTGGCCGAAGCGGCCTTTTCATCCAGTGCCGCTTCCTCTGTGATGTCGCCGGTCGGATGATCCAGTGCCAGATCAAAGACCTTGAGACCGATATCAAACAGCGCACAGATCTGGTTGATGGCGGCTCCTCCGGCGGTAAAATTCTCCATCATCTGACGTGTGACCTCGGGCGGAAAAGGCGAGACGCCCTGTTTCACAACGCCGTGGTTGGCAGCAAAGATGGCAACCAGCGGTCGGCTGATCACAGGTGTCGCCCTGCCCTGCCAGCCCGCGATGAATACTGCGATCTCCTCAAGCCGTCCAAGTGCGCCTGCTGGTTTTGTAAGCTGAGCCTCCCGTGCGCTTACCGCTGCCCGCGCTGCTTCATCGGGGCCACGCATCATGCCGACAAGCGCGCGGATATCATCAAAGGGAAGACCAGTGGCGGACATGGGTTTAAACCTGTTAAAGAGTGAGACAGCAGCAGCTCTGCTTGATGAATGCCTGTTAAACCTCTCCACCTGATCCTGAAAGAGCACCTTTGGAACAAACTGCCGCTCAAGACCCCCAATCTGCACCCCTCACCGGGTGGCGGGCTATTTTGCGTGATCTTGCAGCCATGGTGCGGTTTTATTCGCGGCTGCCTGTGCCGAAACTGTCTTTCGAGCAGGATGTGCATTCTCTTCCCGATTTTCGCACGACCCCTCGCATGGTGGCCATAGCCGGGCTTGTGATCGGGTTGCCGGGCGCCCTTATGCTGTGGATGTCAGGCGCTGTGGGCCTGACGCCGCTGATGGCCGCCGGACTGGCTGTCGCTGTCAGCGTCGCTGTCACAGGTGCCTTGCATGAGGACGGTCTCGCCGACACATTCGACGGTCTGGCGGGTGGTTCGACACCAGAGCGCAGACTTGAAATCATGAAAGACAGCCGGATCGGCGCATTCGGTGGATCGGCCCTTGTGCTGGGCATCGGACTCAGGATTGCAGCCCTTGCGGGGTTGATCGACGAGGCAGGTGCCTGGCCGGCAGCAATCCTGATGCTGGCCGCGGCAAGCCTGTCACGCAGTCTTGGTCTCATGCCGCTGGCGCTGCTCCCGCCCGCAAGGCCGGACGGTTTCTCGTCCATGGTGGGACGGCCAGGCAGAGTCACATGGGCCACAACCCTTGCCCTCTCATTGATCCTGACAGGCTTTGCAGGCCATAGTGCCGGGGTTTCGCTTTTGGACATTGCGGGGGCAGCAGCACTGGCCGTTGTTCCAACGCTGCTCGTCACAGGGTGGTCGCATCACGCCATCCGTGGCCAGACAGGAGACATCGCAGGGGCCGCACAGCAACTGGCGGAGATTGCCTTCTATGCCGGAGTACTTATCGTTATCGCCAATGCGTGACACAACATAAACTGTGAAAGGAAGAAACCGGATGCTGCCAGTCATCATCATCGGTATTGCGATGCTGGCTGCTGTGATCGCCTATTTCCTGGGCCAGACCACGATTGCTGGCATCGACCTTGAGAAAACCATGCCCTTTGTCGGCGCGGTGCTGATGGCATCGTTCCTGATGGCTGGCACTTTTGGCAGTTATCGTGGACAGATGAGTGATGGCATGAAGGCAATCGCCGGATGGCTCGCGATTTTTCTGGTCGTTGTGGCCGGTTATGCCTTTCGCTTCGAATTGGCTTCGGCAGGCAACCGCATCATCGGCGTTGTCGTTCCGGGCGTGACATTGTTCGGCTCCGGTGGTGAGGTGACGGTTTCGCGTGACCCGGACGGGCAGTTCCACTTTTCACTGACAGCGAATGGACAGCCGATGCGGATGCTGTTCGACACTGGCGCATCCAGTGTTGTGCTGCGCGCGGAGGAGATTGTGCCGCTGGGCATCCGCCTGAATGAGGCCGATTATACGATCACCGTGCGCACGGCCAATGGCGTTGCACGCGCCGCACCAATCACCCTGAAGAGCCTGGAGATCGGTGGCATCCGCGAGGAAAACGTGCGCGCCATGGTGGCAAAGCCTGGCTTGCTGAGCGAGAATCTGCTGGGGATGACCTTTCTCGAACGTCTGTCATCCTATGAAGTGCGCGGCGATCAACTCGTGCTGCGCGGGAGAGGGCAGTAACACGCTGCTACCGCCCGGAAGTGTTCGAAGAAACTGTCTGAAAGAGCTGGATATATTGCTGCGCAGCGCTTTCCCAGGTGAAGCGCCTGGCGCGCTCAAGGCCACGCCCGGCAAGGCTTTGTGCCAATCCCGGTGCGAGCAGAACATCACGCATGGCTCCTGCTATTGCCTCGGTTGATCCCGCATCAACGAGCAGCGCGGCCCCGCCCGCCACTTCCGGCAAGGCTGAGTTGTTGCCCGTGATCACTGGCGTCCCGGCGGCCATGGCCTCGATGACCGGCAAGCCGAACCCTTCATAAAGGCTGGCAAAAACCAGCGCATCCGCACCCGCCATGAGCGGCCCCATATGCTCATCCGCCACATAGCCCGTGACATGAAGTCGGGGTGCCACAAGGTTGAGATCACTGGTGCCAAACACATGCGCACGAGCAAGGTTTCCAGCGACCACAAGATGCACATCCTCAGGCACTTCAGCGGCGATCATGCGCCATGCATCCAGCGTGCGGGCAAGATTTTTGCGCCTGTCTGCGGTCGCCTGTACCAGCAGATAGCGTTCCGGCAGCTTCAGCGCCGCCCGCGTGGCATTGATGAATTCTGCTGCATAGGGCCGAAATTCTGCAGCCACCCCATTGTAGATAACGTCGATCCTGTCAGGCGCCAGCCCTGTCCTGTCGGCGATCTGGCGACGCGAGAATTCCGATACAGTGACGACGCGCGCAACACGATGCGCCAGACGCGGCACCAGCGCCTGATAAAGCCGCACGAAGGAGGGCGCGAAA
>JANNRX010000093.1:0-6290 GCA_031401875.1 Hyphomicrobiales bacterium
AATGGCAGGGTGCGGAATATTGACGAGGACGATTCGCATCTGCATCCTTAATGTCACTGGCACCATCACTACAACGCGTTGTGACGATTCGGACAAGACCGAGCTATGGACTATTGATAATTCTATGTTTAAGTTCCATAATATATCTTCTGCGAATGAGACTACAGGGTGGCCCCACTGGACAGAGGATATCTCCTTTGCAGTCTGGCATGATCGCAACGGCATGATAAACCAGCGACATGAATGCATCCCGTGATATCTCTGATCTCATCGCTATCATGGCCGCCCTGCGCGACAAGCAGACCGGCTGCCCCTGGGATATCGAGCAGAGTTTCACAACAATCGCGCCTTATACCGTTGAAGAAGCCCATGAGGTTGTCGAGGCGATCATCTCTGGCGACCGCGAGGATTTGCGCGATGAGCTGGGTGATCTGCTGTTGCAGGTTGTGTTCCATGCGCAAATGGCGCGGGAAGAAGGCTCATTCGATTTTGGCGGTGTGGTGGAAGCGATCACAGGCAAGATGATCCGACGTCATCCGCATGTCTTTGGCGAGCGAAGGAACTGGACGCCGGCTGAGGTAAAAGCCAGCTGGAATCGCATCAAGGCCGAGGAGAAGGCCGAGCGGGCCATCAGACGGGGCAAACTGGGTGAGGGTGCGTCGCAGTTCGTTCTGGATGGCGTCTCTGCCGCCCTCCCCGCCGCACAACGCGCTGTAAAACTACAGGAAAAGGCTGCAAAGGTCGGCTTCGACTGGCCGGATGTGAGCCAAGTCCTCGACAAGGCGGAAGAGGAAATCCGCGAATTGAAGGAAGCCGTCACCAGCGGAGATCAGGCGCATATCGAGGAAGAACTGGGCGATCTTCTGTTTGTACTCGCCAATGTGGCGAGGTGGCAGAATATCGATCCCGATATGGCGCTGCGCCGGGCCAACGCCAAGTTTGAGCGCCGCTTCAAGATTGTCGAGACGCTTCTGAAAGAGCGTGGAAAAACACCGTCAGAGAGCAATCTCGAAGAGATGGATGCGTTGTGGAATGCAGCCAAAAGGCTGGAGAAGTAACGCGCCCTACCCCGCTTTGAGCAACACGTGCTTCTTCTTGCCCATGGACAGCTTGATCGCGCCATCATTCACGCTGTCGGTGGACGAGAGCACAGCCCTTGGATCACTGACAAGCTGATCATTCACCCGCAAGCCGCCGCCCTGGATTTGCCGTCGTGCCTCGCCTGTGGATGCGACCAGACCTGCCTTCACGAAAGCGGACAGCACGCCTAGACCGGCGGCAAGTTCCGTCTCGTCGATCCTGATCGTGGGAAGGCTTGCAGCGGTTGCACCCTCCTCGAAGGTCACGCGGGCCGTCTGGGCTGCCGCATCGGCGTAATCCCTGCCATGCACCAGCGCCGTCGCCTCGGTCGCAAGCACCTTCTTCGCCTCGTTGATTTCCGAACCGCTGAGGGCCGCCAGACGGTTGATCTCGTCCATAGGAAGGGTTGTGAAAAGCTTCAGGAATTTTCCGACATCCGCATCCTCGGCATTGCGCCAATATTGCCAGTAATCATAGGGCGTGAGCAGATCGGCATTGAGCCAGACAGCGCCGGCAGCTGTTTTGCCCATTTTGGCACCGGATGAGGTGGTCAGCAATGGCGTGGTGAGCGCATAAAGCTGATGCAGTCCCAGCCGTCGCCCCAGATCAATGCCGTTGATGATATTGCCCCATTGGTCCGAACCGCCCATCTGCAAATTACAGCCGTGCCGTTTAGCCAGCACAGTGAAATCATAGGCCTGCAGGATCATGTAATTGAATTCGATGAAGCTGAGCCCGTTCTCATTGTCCCGGTCGAGCCGCAACTTGACCGAATCCATCGAAAGCATGCGGTTGACCGAGAAATGCTTGCCGATATCGCGCAGCATCTCGATCCAATTGAGCGTGGTCAGCCATTCCGCATTGTCGCTCATGATCGCATCTTTGGGAGCAGATCCGAAGCTGAGGAATTTCGCAAAAACCGACTTGATCCCGGCCTTGTTGGTCTCGATATCCTGAAGCGTGAGCATGCGACGCGATTCATCCCGCCCCGATGGATCGCCGACCATGGACGTGCCGCCGCCCATTAGCGCAATCGCGGTATTGCCGGTTTTCTGAAGCCAGTGCAGCATCATGATCTGCACCAGAGAACCCGCATGCAAGGAAGGCGCGGTGGCATCAAAGCCGATGTAGCCTGTCGCATCACCCTTCACGGCCAGCGCGTCCAGACCGGCAAAGTCCGAGCATTGATGGATGAAACCGCGCTGTTGCAGCGTGTGGAGGAAGTCAGATTTCGGTTTGAAGTCAGTCATTTCAGGTTCTCTTTGATGCGCCTTATTCACTTTTCCTTCCATCCCGTCAAAGGGGCGTCAGCAGAAGTTTGGCGGCCAGCGCCCACATCACGCAACCAATACCGATATCGAGTGCCTTCCAGGCCGCTGGTCTGGCAAACAGAGGCGTCAGCAGCCGTGCGCCATAGCCCAGCGCGAAGAACCAAACGAAAGAAGCGATGACAGCGCCAAAGGCATACCACCATCGATGCACGCCAAAGGTCGTGGAAATGCCACCAACCAGCACCACGGTATCAAGATAGACATGGGGGTTTGCCCAAGTGAAGGCCGCGCATTGTGACAGTGCTGACGCAAGGGAGAGTCCCCTGCCCTCGCCCATTGTCATGGCACCTGACGCCATGGCGCGGCGGAACGCGGTCAAGCCATACCAGAGCAAAAAAGCTGCCCCTCCCCAGGTGACAGCCTTGAGCAGGGATGGCGCCGCCTTGATCGCTTCGCCAAAGCCAGCAACACCTGCGATAATCAGGAGTGCATCCGACACTGCGCAAAACAGCACGAGCGGCAGCACATGCTGATGCAAGAGACCTTGTCGAAGCACAAAGGCATTCTGGGCACCAATGGCAATGATGAGAGAGCCGCCGAGGAAAAATCCGGAAACCACAGCCGTAAGCATCAGAATGATCTCATTTTATTCTGCATCAATCCGCCTGTTGCAGACACACCAACAGAAAACTTCCTCAGCCTATCGGCCCAAGGCGGGTATCGAGATAGGTGCTGATAGTACCCATGAGTTCATCCGTCTTGCCTTCGAAGAAGTGGTTGGCACCCGCCACAGTCTGATGCTCGATCTTGACACCCTTCTGCATTTTTACCTTGTCGATTGCGCTGATGCTTTCCTTCGCTGGTGAAACTCTGTCCTGATCGCCATGCACGAACAAGCCAGACGACGGGCATGGCGCAAGGAAGGTGTAATCATAGCGGTTTGCCATGGCTGCAATCGAGAGAAAGCCCTCGATCTCAGGGCGGCGCATCAGCAATTGCATACCGATCCACGCGCCGAAAGAAACGCCGGCCACCCAGCAGGTCTTGGCTTCCGGGGCAAGCGCCTGGGCCCAGTCCAGCGCCGAAGCGGCGTCAGAAAGTTCGCCCGATCCGTGGTCGAAAAGCCCCTGGCTGCGCCCGACACCACGAAAATTGAATCGCATCACAGTGAAGCCGCGTTCCAGAAAGGCATAATAAAGGTTATAGATGATCTGGTTGTTCATCGTGCCGCCGAATTGCGGATGCGGATGCAGAAGCATCGCAATCGGTGCGCCGCGCGTTTTTGAAAGCTGATAGCGGCCTTCAAGACGCCCTTCAGGGCCGTTGAAAATAACTTCTGGCATGGATCGGGCTCACCTGCTGCTGGCGACGAACGGAATTGGGTGTGTCCAGTCTTGACGCTGTCCAGTCTTGACTTGGAATGCCCCAACGCCTAATTGCGAAGCTGTTAGAATTGTTCTAGACTTCGAACATAATAGGAACATAGAGCCCATTGCTTGCAGGAAATCACGCGAAATTTGGCTATAGCACAGCAGCGGTAGCGAATTTCAAGCATTTCATGATTTTTCGGCGAAAAAGGCAACGCGAACGACAGGAAAAGATGGCTGAACTGCGCGCCTATCTTGATCACAACGCCACCACCCCGCTCAGACCAGCGGCGGCGGAAGCGATGATCCGCGCGCTAGAGACTTTCGGCAATCCCTCTTCTGTGCATGGGGAAGGCCGCTCTGCACGCGCTGTGATTGATCATGCCCGCATGGCTCTGGCGCGCGCTGTGGGCGCAGATACCAGGAACGTCATTTTCACATCCGGTGCGACGGAAGCACTCAATACTGTTCTGCGTCCCTCGCCTGCCATCACATCCCTGTCCGGAGCAAAGCGCACCGAGAGATTGCTGGTGCTCGCGACAGAACACAGCGCTGCATTGGCAGGCGGCGGCTTTGCTGCTGATGCCATTGAAACTGTTCCAGTCAGCACGGACGGATTGATCGATCTTGCCTGGCTGGAAAACCGCCTTGCCGCCCTGGCCGATGCTGCGGGCTTTGCGCCTGTCACGGTCGCGGTGCAACTCGCCAACAGTGAGACGGGCGTGATCCAGCCGGTGCGGTCCGTGTCGCAATTGACGGACCGCTTCGGTGCCCTGCTGGTCTGTGATGCCGTTGCTGCGTTCGGCAAGATCGAGGTATCCTTGCCTGATTTGAACGCCGATGTCATCCTACTGTCAGCCCACAAGTTCGGCGGTGCCAAGGGCGCTGGCGCCATCATTCTGAATGGTGAAACCTTGGTCCTCAACAGCCCCCTGCTGTCAGGCGGCGGACAGGAAATGCGCCGTCGATCGGGCACGGAGAACGGACCCGCAATCGCCAGCATGGGCGTTGCTGCTGCGCAAGCAGCGGCTGACATGGCTGTTGACAGTGCGCGGACAACGCAGCTACGCGATAGGATGCTGGAAAGCTTCCGAGCGGCGCGGTCTGACCTGGTTGTTTTCGGCGAAGCTGCACCTCGTTTGCCAAACACATTGTGCATTGCCATTCCCGGTCAGAAGGCAGAAATCGCCTTGATCCAGTTTGATCTCGCTGGCGTATCGATTTCATCAGGGTCTGCCTGCTCCTCTGGCAAGGTCAAGCGCTCGCATGTGCTTGATGCGATGGGCGTGGACCCCGCGCTTGCGGAAACGGCGCTGCGGTTTTCACTGGGATGGAATACGACTGAGCTTGATATCGCGAAAGCGGTTGAGAGTTTCAGCCGGATCGTGAAACACACATCGCGCAAGACAAGTCTCGCGGCGTAAACCGCATAATGCATGACGACCAGAGGCCCTTGAAGCCTTATGGATATGGAGAATGAGCAATGGCAGCTGTGCAGGAAACCGTCGAACAGGTGAAACTGATCGATGTCGACCAGTACAAATACGGTTTTGTTACCGACATCGAATCCGATCTCGCGCCTGTCGGCTTGAATGAGGATATCATCCGTCTGATCTCGGCCAAGAAGGGCGAGCCAGATTGGATGCTGGAATGGCGGCTCGACGCCTATCGCCGCTGGCTGACCATGCGCGACCCCACCTGGTCGCGTGTTTCCTATCCGAAGATCGATTACCAGGCGCTGCATTATTATGCCGCCCCAAAGGGCTCGCAAGACGGGCCGAAATCGCTGGCCGAGGTCGATCCGGAGCTGTTGAAGACCTACAACAAGCTCGGCATTTCGCAGAGCGAGCAGGAAATCCTGGCGGGCATACGGCCGGAAAACCGCGTCGCGGTAGATTTCGTGTTCGATAGCGTCTCGGTGATCACCACGTTCAAGGAAGAACTGGCAAAATCAGGCGTCATCTTCTGCCCGATCTCGGAAGCCATCCGGGAGCATCCCGAACTTGTGCGCAAATACCTCGGCACTGTCGTGCCGACGACCGACAATTATTTCGCGACTCTCAACAGCGCCGTCTTTACCGACGGCTCCTTCGTCTACATTCCGCCGGGTGTGCGTTGCCCGATGGAGCTTTCGACCTATTTTCGCATCAACGAGCAGAACACAGGGCAATTCGAACGCACGCTCATCATTGCCGACAAAGGCAGTTACGTCAGCTATCTTGAGGGTTGCACAGCCCCAAAACGCGATGAGAACCAGCTGCATGCGGCGGTGGTTGAACTCATCACGCATGATGACGCCGAGATCAAGTATTCCACCGTGCAGAACTGGTATCCCGGCGATAGCGAAGGCAAGGGCGGCATCTACAACTTCGTCACCAAGCGCGGCGATTGCCGGGGCGACCGCTCCAAGATCAGCTGGACGCAGGTGGAAACCGGTTCCGCCATCACCTGGAAATACCCAAGCTGCATCCTGCGTGGTGATAACAGTTCAGGCGAGTTCTACTCGATCGCCGTCTCCAATGGTCGCCAGCAGGTGGACAGTGGCACCAAGATGATTCATCTGGGCAAGAAC
>JANNRX010000094.1:0-9135 GCA_031401875.1 Hyphomicrobiales bacterium
CGATGGGCGGACGGGCGGAAATCCTTACGGATGGAGTTTTTCTACCGCGAGATGCGACGCGAAACCGGGTTGCTGGTTCAAGACGATCAGCCCGTTGGCGGCCAATGGAATTTTGATCATGACAATCGTAAAAGCCTGCCCAAGGGCATGGCATCTCCAGAGCGGCTGCGCTTTAAGCCGGATAGGATCACGCGCGACGTCATGGCTCTTGTCGCCACACGGTTCAACGATCATTTCGGTGGTCTCGATACGTTTGAATGGCCTGTGACCCGAACTGAGGCTCTGGCTGCCCTCGATCATTTCATCTCGCATTGTCTGCCAGGATTTGGCGATTACCAGGACGCCATGAAGGCAGGCAATCCGTTTCTGTTTCATGCCCTGATCTCGCCCTGCCTGAACATCGGGCTGCTTACGCCGCGCGAGGTTTGTGTGCGTGCGGAAGCCGCCTGGAATTCAGGACAAGCTCCCCTGAACGCCGTGGAAGGCTTTATCCGTCAGGTGCTTGGCTGGCGCGAATATGTCCGTGGCATATACTGGCATCATATGCCGGGCTATGCCGAGACCAATGCACTGGGCGCCAAGCGACCGCTGCCCTGGTTTTACTGGAGCGGAGAAACAAGCCTGAATTGCATCGCAGAAGTTGTGAAGGATACACGCCAGCATGCCTATGCCCATCATATCCAGCGCCTCATGGTCACGGGTAATTTTGCATTGCTGGCCGGTATTCACCCCAAGGCGATAGAAGACTGGTATCTCGCGGTTTATGCTGATGCTTTCGATTGGGTGGAACTGCCCAACGTGCATGGCATGGTGATGTTCGCGGATGGCGGGTTGCTGGCCTCGAAACCCTATGCGGCGTCAGGTGCCTATATCGACCGCATGTCGGATTATTGCGCCGGCTGCGACTATGATCCCAAGATCAAGATTGGCCCGAAGGCTTGCCCCTTCAATCTGCTTTACTGGAATTTCATGATTGAAAACCGCGAAGTGCTTGGCAGGAACCCACGAATGGCAATGCCTTATCGAACGCTTGATGCCATGGCCCTTGGGCGAAAAGAACAGTTGCAGCGCGAGGCACAGATATTTCTGGATACACTGTCGGCTACGGGATCCGATGACTTGAAACCAGCTTCCGCCAGGACCGAGCTGCTATAAATGGTAATACCGAAGAAGACCGCGATCAAATGGACAGTTTCTCCTCTCGATGAGGTTGATGTCAGCGGCGTGATTGAAATGGCACTCAGTGATCACATCAGTTTTGAAACGATCAAAAGCGTCTATGGTCTCACGCCTGACGCAGTAAAACAGCTGATGCGGAAAGCCCTCAAGCCGGGCAGCTATCGCGCCTGGCGCAAACGCGTCAGCACATTTGGTGCGCAGCGCGCCCGTTACAAATCGGCATTGCCTCTGGCTGTGAGAACTGGCGACTGGGAAGATTCAGGGTGAGATGATGTTTTCTGAACACGGCAGTTTGCGTGGGTCAGCTTGCTGAAGCGAACTGCTTGGTAATCATCACAACTGGCGGGTGGTCATGCCTGCGACGAGGGTTGTGGCCATGACGCGGCATCGATCAACCTTGGCACCGTGGATGCGCGCCAGCAATTGCTGTGCTCCAAGCGAGCCTATCAACAACCGCGGTGTCAACACTGTTGTCAGCGGCTTTGCCAGCACAAGATTGATGCCCAGGTCATTGAAGCCTGCAATACCAATGTCGCCCGGTACATCCAGCCCATGTCTTTCACAGGTCGTTAGCCCACCAAACGCCATATGGTCGTTAAGATAGCAGATGCAATCGGGCCGAAGTGCCGAGGATCCCAAAAGAGACGTGGTTCCAGTCATGCCAGCCTCAAAGCTGGCATGCTTCTGGGTGCGGATGACAGGGACAGCCTCACGGCCCGCATCGCGGAATATGGCACTCAGGCCAAGCAGCCGTTTTTCAGCGCGCGGGTCGCGTCCTGCATCAACGCCAACGAATACCGGGCGACGGTAGCCCAGCTGCAACAGATGCTTGCCAAGCAGCTTCCCTGCTGCCTCATGGTCAATGCCAACGCAAATATCGATCGGGTCGTCACAGACATCCCATATCTCGAGAGTTGGCATCGCCGCCTGGCGCAACTGCTCTCGCACAGATTGCGTATGGTCGATGCCACTGAGCACGATGGCGGCAGGGTGCCAGTCAAGCATGCGCTCCACCCAGCCTGCCTCGCGGTGTGGATCATAATCAGAATTATCAAGCACGATCTCAAAGCCCGCCAATTCAAATGTCCGACGCATGCCATCAAGAATATCAGCGAACACTTCGTTGAAAAGCGTGGGCAAGGAAATACCAATCAAGGTCGAATAGGACGCCGCCAAAGAGGCGGCATTGCGATTGGGCCTGTAGCCAATCGATTGTGCGGCATGGAGAATTTCAGCCCGTTTTTGTGCCGAGACCCCTTCGACACCGCGGATCGCACGCGAGACCGTCATGATGCTTACGCCAGTGGCTTTTGCCACGTCACGAATGCTGGATCGCTTGCTTTTGATTCCGGTTTTTCTGGATGGAGAAAGCAGCGGAGCGGATGCTGAATCTGGCATATTTGTACCCGTTACAATCACGGGCGGCTAACAATGGGGATCAATGACGTTAGCGCTAACGTGAATTGCCAGTTGTGCATGTTAACAATGCTTTTGTCATCCTTCATAAAGGGCACAACAGAAATAAAATGATCGGGGCACGGGTGCCAGAAATCGTGTTTGAGAGGGTAGAGAAACGGTTCGGCCCGGTCCTCGTGCTGCCTCCGCTTGATCTCACATTGAACGATGGCGAATTCACTGTTCTTGTCGGGCCGTCAGGGTGCGGCAAGTCAACCACGCTGCGCATCCTTGCTGGTCTTGAAACGCTCACGTCAGGTGAAATCTACTTCGATGGCAAACCGATCAGTCGACTTGATCCAAAAGACCGCGACATTGCCATGGTGTTTCAGGATTACGCGCTCTACCCGCATATGAATATTGCGAAGAACATGTCTTTCGCACTGCGCCTGAAGCGGGTTCCGAAAGCCGAAATAGATGCAAAGGTCAAAGCCGTTGCCGGGATGCTCAACATCGGCCATCTGCTCGACCGCAAGCCGGGAGAACTCTCAGGCGGCCAACGCCAGCGCGTTGCCATGGGCCGCGCACTGACGCGTGATGCCAGCACTTTCCTGTTCGATGAGCCCTTGTCCAATCTCGATGCCAAATTGCGTGGAAAATTACGGACCGAGCTCGCCGAGATGCGCACGCGCATCGACAAAAACATGGTCTATGTCACGCATGATCAGGTCGAGGCGATGACAGTGGGGGATCGCATCGTGGTGATGTCGGAAGGCGTCATTCAGCAGCAGGGCACGCCGAAAGACCTGTTCGAACGCCCCGTGAACCAGTTTGTTGCCGGCTTTATCGGCAGTCCCTCGATGAATTTTCTGGATGGTCAGATCAGCGATGAGAACGGTCGCCTGTTTGTGACCGGTGATGGATACAAACTGCCTCTGAGTGCAGAAACCGCCCGGCGCGTGGAAAAAACCGCGCTGAGGGAGATTGTTGTCGGCGTGCGGCCATCGGCATTCACGCTCAGCCGATCAGGGCAAGCGTCTGTCACTGTCAAAGTCATTGTTGCGGAATACCTCGGCAACGCTTCGATGCTGGCCACCCGCTGTGGCAGCAGTGACCTGCTGGTCGAGGCGCCCAGCGCCGCAGTGCCAAAAGCAGGTGAGACAATGACATTCGGACTCAACCCGGATGACATCATGGTTTTCGACAAGAAGAGCGGAAAAACGCTTTAATGCAACACAGGGAGAAAAGAATGAAACAGACACTCAAAGCAACCATGCTGGCTGCTGGACTAGCCTTGATGAGCACAAGCGCGATCACGACAATTGCGCTCGCCAATCCCTATCAACCGCATCGGGGCAAGACGCTTGTCGTCAATTTCCCGGCGCACCCGCACTATTCTGCCGTTGTGAAGATATTGCCCGAGTTTACCAAGGAAACCGGGATCAAGGTGGAAGTCGACCAGCTCGAATTCCTGAAAATGCGCGAGAAGCAGACGCTTGAGCTGACCAAGGCCAAAGGCGATTATGACCTCATCTCCTATGTCGTTTTTTCAAAAGCCGATTATGTCTTTGCTGACCAGCTGGAGAATCTTGCACGCTTCTTCATGAATCCACGCCTGGCTGATCCCGCCTATGATGCGGCAGATATCATTCCGGGGTACATGCAGAACATTGGCGTTGCCGGCGGTGAAAAGGGTTATCTTCCAGGTCCCACTGGCTCGCTCTTTGGCATTCCCTTTGGTTCGGAGACCTCTGCATTGGCCTATCGCAAGGACATCTTTGCGAAACACAATCTCAAAGTTCCAACGACCTACGACGAGATGATGGAGCTGGCCTGCAAGATACCGCAGCTTGAAAAGGGCATGGGTGGCATCGCATCGCGCGCCGCTTCCGGCCATCATGCAGCGCATGCTTACCTCCTGCATCTCGCCCCGCTGGGAGGGCGCGTCTTTGATGCAAACTGGAACCCCACCATCAACAATGCAGCGGGTGTGAAGGCAGCGGAAACCCTCAAGAAGATTGTTGATTGCGGCCCCGAGGGTGCCAAGACATTCGGCTTTGCTGAAGCGGGAGCCGCCTTCCTGCAGGGCAAGACCGCGATGTATCTCGACTCCACGGTGCTTGCCGGTCAGACAGAAGATGCGAGCCGCTCCAAGGTGGTTGGTCAGGTTGGTTGGGCCATGCATCCCATGGGTGTGCGGCGTGGGTCACAAACCGGTGGATTTGGCATTGGCATTCCGCGCAATGCCAAGGAGAAGGATGCAGCCTTCTTGCTTATGCAATGGCTGACATCAAAATCCGCCGATAAACTGATTGCACTTCAGGGCGGCAATCCGATCCGCTTCTCCACCCATGCCGATACCGACGTGAATGCGAAATTCCCCTTCATGGCGACATTTGGTGAAGCGCTGAAGCATGCCGATCCGGATTGGCGGCCGATCATCCCTGCATGGGGAAAAATCAATGCTGACCTTGGAACCACGCTCTCCAAGGTGCTGACCGAGAATACGGATGTGAAGCAGGCCATGGACGGCATTGCCACACGCACGAAGGCTGTCATGACCGAGGCAGGCTACGATACATTCCGCAAATAAGGTTCAAACCTTGAACAGCACACCGGCGTGGAGCGCTTTCTCCTTGCCGGTGTGATGGCCAATCAAAGGTATCCGTGCATTCCATGCAAGCTGCCAATACCCACAGGCTGACACCCTATCTTTTCCTGATGCCCGCGCTGGTGATCCTTGCGGTCGCATTGATGTATCCCATTGGCTACATGATCTATGCCAGTTTTCTGGATTGGAACCCAAGCCAGAGGATAGGGGAGGCGGCCTGGATCGGCTGGCGCAACTATCTATTTCTATTCAATGATCCAAAGTTTCACGAATCCTTTGGTGTCACGCTCATCTTTGCGGCCTCCGTCGTCAGCATCGAAATGGTGCTGGGGGTCGGACTGGCACTGCTGCTGGACCGCAACATCCGTGGCCTGTCATTGCTACGGACGCTCTTCATTCTGCCCATGATGATCGCGCCAATCGTGGTCGGCCTGATGTGGCGATTGATGTATCATCCAACGGTCGGCATCTTTAACCGCGGATTGAAATCGATGGGCTTCTCGCCCATCCCGTGGCTGTCGGATTCAAACTGGTCACTTGTCTCCATCATCATTGCTGATATCTGGCAATGGACGCCTTTCATCTTCATACTGGCGCTTGCCGCGTTGCAGTCATTGCCAAAATCAGTGGTGGAGGCGGCGCGCATCGACGGTGCCAGCGGCTGGCAGCAGATTTTTTACATCAAGCTGCCCCTCATGTTGCCGGTGCTGGTCGTCACCTGCTTGTTGCGCCTCATTGATGCTTTCAAAGTGCTTGAAGTGGTGCTCGTCCTCACCAACGGCGGCCCCGGACTTTCCACGGAAATTCTGTCGTTGCGTATCTCGCGTACCGCTTCCGAGTTTCGTGAACTGGGCAAAGCGGCGGCCATGTCAAACATCCTGCTGTTCATGCTGCTGATCTTGACCATAGCCATGTTCGTCTATGGAAAAATGGTTGAGATTCGACAGGCGCGATTGCGAGCGGCAGCCGAGGGAGCCGGACAATGAGTGCCAGAATCGAGAAAGACCGGCAGCACCCCGGCTTCTATGCCTTGCTTGTCGCACTGGTTGTCATGTCTGTCGGGCCGATTGTGCTGATGCTCATCACATCGCTCAAGCTGAATGTCGATATCATGAGCGATACGTCGAGCCTGATCTTCATGCCCACCATGCGCAATTACGAACAGGTCTTGTGTGATGTGCTCTGGTACAAGCCTGCCGCGATTGACAGTTGTGATCCAACATTCGGTCGCGCACTCGGTAATTCCCTGTTCATTGCGACGACGGCCACAATCCTGACGCTCGTCATTGGCTGCATGGCCGCTTACGCAATCGTCCGCTTCCGCTTTTTCGGGCGGGATGGATTATCCCTGACCACGCTGATCATGCGCATGGTGCCTCCTGCGGTCTTGCTCGTGCCTGTTTTCGGCATCTGGACATTCCAGTTCTGCATCGGCGACAGTTGTGCTGCGGGGACGCATTGGGGCATCATTCTCATCTATGTCGCGATGAACCTGCCTTTCGTGATCTGGATTTTGCAGAGCTTCATCGCGCAGGTGCCAATCCAGCTGGAGGAAGCGGCACGGATTGACGGTGCGGGGCCATTTCGTGTGTTTTTCCTGATTGTCTTGCCCCTGATCAAACCGGGTCTGGCTGCTGCTGCCATCTTCACGTTCCGCATTGCCTGGAATGAGTTTCTACTGGCCAATGCGTTGGCGGATCGCAAGACACGCACCGTGCCTGTGACCATCGTCAATTCACTGACGGAATACAACATCGACTGGGGTGTGATCATGGCGACTGGCATGTTGCTTGCAATCCCGCCAATCCTCTTCACCTTCGTCGCATCACGCCAGATCATTACCGGTATGACCGCCGGCGCAGTGAAGGGCTGAATCGCATGGCGCAGCATGCTTGAGTGGCTGTTCCTTTCCATTGACAGCAGCCGGGCGCATAGCATCAGTGGTGCGGTTGCCTGGCACGGGCGGTTGATGATCCTGGCCTGGGGTGTTGCGGTGCCCGTTGGTGTGCTCGTGGCCCGCTTTTTCAAGATCCTTCCCAGACAGGATTGGCCTAATGAAGTGGACAACCGGTTCTGGTGGAAGACCCATTTGACAATGCAGTATCTTGCAGGGGTGTTGACGCTCGCCGGCACCGCAATGGTTGTACAGGGACTTGCAACAATCGGCTCCAGTGGAAATCATGCCCTCTTTGGCTGGGCTTTGGTGCTTCTGGTGGTTGGGCAATTCATGGGGGGCTGGCTGCGTGGCAGCAAAGGGGGGCCAACAGACCCAGCGCCCGATGGCTCCTTGCACGGCGACCATTATGCGATGACCCGCCGTCGGCTGATTTTCGAATACGGCCATAAACTGGGCGGCTATCTCGCGCTTTGTGTCGCTTGCGGCGCTATACTCACAGGACTATGGCGGGTCAACGCACCGATCTGGATGTGGCTGTCCCTGACCTTATGGTGGATGGTCTTGCTCGGCCTTGCCTTTGTCTTGCAAGCCAAAGGGCGCGCAGTCGATACCTATCAGGCGATCTGGGGGCCAGATCCATCACACCCAGGCAACGCGAGAAAACCAATCGGGATTGGCATCTCGATCCCTGAAAAGAGAAAGTCCTAGCGCATGACATTCTTCGAGGCATATTCTTCTGTTTTCAAGAGCTTCGTCATGGGCAATGCACCAGTGCAAAAACTGGCTACCGGCTTTGACTGGGTTGAGGGACCGGTCTGGTTCGGCGATGCGGATTGTTTGCTGTTTTCAGATATTCCCAACAACAGGATCATGCGCTGGATACCGGGCGTCGGGATCAGCGTCTTTCGGCAGCACTCCAATTACGCGAATGGCCATACGCGTGACCAACTGGGTCGTCTTCTCTCCTGCGAGCACGGTACCCGTCGGGTTACACGCACAGAGCATGATGGTTCGCTGACCGTTATTGCTGACAGTTATCTTGGCAAGAAGCTCAACGCGCCGAATGACATTGTTGTCAAATCCGATGGCAGCATCTGGTTCACCGATCCTCATTACGGAATCATGACCGACTATGAGGGCACCAAGGCACCACAGGAACTGCCATGCCAGGTTTACCGCGTGGATGCTGCCACAGGCGCGATTGCGGCCGTCCTGACTGATTTTGCCTGTCCCAACGGCCTTGCTTTCTCACCAGATGAAAAGCGGCTTTATGTCAGTGACACCGGGCGCATGTTCGAGACTGATCCAACCCATATCAGAGCTTTTGATGTCGATGACAGTGGGAAGCTCTCTGGCGGGAAGGTGTTTCAGTCGGTTTCAAATGGCGTTGCAGATGGCATGCGTGTCGATAGTGATGGCAACCTCTGGTCTTCCGCGGGAGATGGCGTTGATTGCTTTGATCCCTCGGGCGAGCTCCTTGGAAAGATCCTTGTGCCCGAGACAGTTTCAAACCTTTGCTTCGGCGGACGCAACAAGCACCGTTTGTACATCACCGCAACAACCAGCCTTTATGCCATTTCCCTGAACCGAACAGGTGCATGAAGATCCTGATCAAATCGACCGATGCAGAAAGTCGGAACGTCATTGGCCTTTGGTCGACACAGACGATCAGGTTTCGATCATGGTGCAGGGCAAACCAATGAAACACCATGCCAGCGGATGAGCGGGCACTCTGCCACCATCATTGATCCTGCATTTTTCAGCGTTAGCTGAAGGCTTTTTGCTTGCGCAGTTCTGCGCTTTGCACGGAGGTCAGCGCAGTTACAAGGTCCCATGCTGCGTTGCGCGCAGGGCTGCCCATGATCACGCCGGCGGTATAGGTCGTGGCAAGATCATGGGGGTGGCGGCAAAGCGCCAACCAGGCGCAAACCGTCGATTGTAATGATCTCGGTGGCTTGCGTGCAGCCGATCGGTCGCGCTTCGGGCGCTTGCGCCAGTGCCTGCATGGCGGTTGCGCCGTTTGGAAACGTATGCAGACGATCCTTGACGTTCC
>JANNRX010000095.1:0-1680 GCA_031401875.1 Hyphomicrobiales bacterium
GCAGATGCAAGTCATGCGGATTTTAGCAATGTCAGCGCGACGGGCGCGAACTTTGATGGAGCACGTTTGGAGGGTGCTGATTTCTCAGATTCTGATCTAACCGGAGTGAGTTTTGTTGGAAGCGATTGCAAAAACATCAAATTCCAGAATTCGCGACTGGTTGGCGTGATATTTACCAACGCGGACTGTCGGAATTCGATATTCTCCGGGGCCAGTTTGGTTGGCGGAGATTACACGAATACTAATCTTTCTGGCGCAGATCTCTCGGCGGTTCTTAATATGGTTGGTGTTGATTTAAGCAAAGCACTCATCGATGCATCCACAAAACTTCCGCCAAAGTCCTAGCAAGGTTTCAATGACCGTCGTTCTCGATCTCATCACCAGCCCGCGCCCCGCGCTGCGCCACCCGGAGAAAGCTCACCGGCCCGACAGCGTCGTGCTGCGCAAGCCGGACTGGATTCGCGTCAAGGCACCGGGCTCACCGAAATGGGCCGAGACCAACCGCATCGTGAAGGAAAACGGCCTCGTCACCGTGTGTCAGGAGGCGGGCTGCCCCAACATTGGCGAATGCTGGGAGCAGAAACACGCGACCTTCATGATCATGGGGGACACCTGCACTCGCGCTTGCGCTTTCTGCAATGTGAAGACCGGCATGCCGCAGCCTTTGGATCTCAAGGAGCCGGAGAATGTCGCCATTGCGGTCGAGAAGCTCGGCCTCAAGCATGTGGTCATCACCTCGGTGGATCGCGATGATCTCGATGACGGCGGAGCGCAGCATTTTGTTGAAACCATCAACGCGATACGTGCCCGCTCGCCCGGAACCACCATCGAAATCCTGACGCCGGATTTCCTGCGCAAGCCTGGCGCGATTGAAACCGTGGCACGCGCGCGGCCGGATGTGTTCAACCACAACCTCGAAACCGTGCCGTCGAAATATCTGAAGGTACGGCCCGGCGCGCGCTATTTTGCCTCCATCCGGCTGCTGCAGCTTGTGAAGGAGGTTGATCCCACGATCTTCACCAAATCCGGGATCATGGTCGGCCTTGGCGAGGACCGGAATGAGGTCTTGCAGCTCATGGATGATCTGCGCGCCGCCGATGTCGATTTCATCACCATCGGGCAGTATCTCGCGCCATCAAAGAAGCATCATCCGGTGCTGGATTTCATCACGCCCGATGCCTTCAAGAGCTATGAGACCATCGCTTATGCCAAGGGCTTTCTGATGGTATCAGCGACGCCGCTGACGCGATCATCGCACCATGCGGGCGAAGATTTTGCCAAGCTGCGCGCGGCGCGGCAGGCGAAGTTGGGCCGCTGAATTTAGCGCAGCGTTCCAATTTCCTTGTCGCCTTCGACAAGAATACGGATCGTGCCGATCTTGCGGGCTGGCGTCAGACCTTCGGTCGATGGCGCAATCAGATCAGTGGAAACCTGGCCCATCGAGAGAGGCTGCACGGGTTCTGCGGGCGGCTTTGCCGTTGCTTCCGCATTCGGATCAACCTTGATCTCAGGGATAGCCTTTATCACGGGGGGAGTAGCGGAAACGCTGCTGCTGTCGCGCGCGACCTGCCCGCTGTTGAACTGATACAGGCCGACATCGAAGCTGCGGCCTGGCCGCTGCCTGAGCGCCGCTTCGACACCCTGGTCGTCACCAACTACCTCTGGCGGCCGCTGTTTCCA
>JANNRX010000096.1:0-5289 GCA_031401875.1 Hyphomicrobiales bacterium
ATATTCTCTCAGAGTGGCATCGCCTGTGCAGCGTTTCTCATCACTTACACTTTGCCCATCACCTCAGCACGAAAACCATGGATTGTCCGACTTCCCGCCACGGCAACTAGCTCGACATCGCGCGTCTGTCCGGGTTCGAAGCGAACCGCAGTTCCTGCCGCAATATTGAGGCGGAAGCCGCGGGCTTTTGCCCGGTCAAACCGCAGTGCAGAATTGGTCTCGGCGAAATGGTAATGGCTGCCGACCTGGATCGGCCTGTCGCCGGTGTTGGCAACGGTCAACTGGATCGTCTCGCGGTTGGCGTTGAGCGTGATATCGCCGTCTTTCGGGATGATTTCACCGGGGATCACGGGCCTGTTCCTTTGTTGTGATCATGCGTGCTTCGGCGCGACGTCCGGCACGATAGGAGGCAATACCGATGATCACGGCAGCAATCGCGAACAGGATATGGTCTGGCTCGAAGACATGGGCGGCAAGATCTTTCAGATACAGACCTGCATGATCGCCAAAATGGGCGTATGCCGGACCTGTCACCAGAATACATGCGAGCAGCAATCCGTATTGCATGGGAAAAACCTTTCAACGAATGGGATTATGAACGGTGACGAGTTTGGTGCCATCCGGGAAGGTGGCTTCGATCTGGATATCGTGGATCATGTCAGAAATGCCATCCATGACCTGAGCGCGGGTAATGATCTTGCCGCCCGCCTGCATCAGGTCAGCGACAGAGCGCCCGTCGCGTGCACCTTCCACCACAAAATCCGTGATCAGAGCAATGGCTTCAGGATGGTTGAGCTTCACGCCGCGCTCCAGCCTGCGCCGGGCCACCATCGCTGCCATGGAAACCAGCAATTTGTCTTTTTCCCGAGGCGTCAGATTCATCGTTCGTCTCTCACCAGCTGCGCGGAGCCGGAAGGCCCCGAATTTGTGTCAATGTCCTGATCATGGCCGTGCGCACAAGGGCCGGATCAGCCGCCATCATACGCACGAGAAGCATTCCGTTCCAAGCACTTGCACCGCTCTCCACGGCATCCTGGCGGATTATCTCACGGATGGGTTCAAGCCGTGCCTCCGCATCGGGCGCAAGCAGCAGGAGCGTTGCCATACCTCGCGTGCCACCGCCAATGGCTGGATGATCCAGCTTGGTGGCTATTGCACCATCAAGAGAGAAATCATCTGCAAAAACAAGGTTTTCTCCGCGTTTTATCCTCCAGCGGTCTTTGAACAGACCCGCCCCCATGATCTCTCCCATGGCCAGTCTGCCGAAGGTCATGCTTTCGGCAATGAGAAGGGTACTATCCTGGGCCATTGTGGCATGGATCTGTCGTTTGAGCGCCGCCCCGTCGAACAGGATGCATTCCTGTGGCATCCAGTGCAGTGTCGCGGCGTTTTGGAGTGAAAGCTCAATCGTGACACGGGAGGCTTCCTGGATGGTTCGATAGACCTTCTCGGCCGATTGCGTTGTGACCATGAGTGCCGCCCCCGCACCAACATCGACCCTCATGGTAAAGCTGTCCGCGCCCAGCAATCCGCCGCCAGTGTTGACGATGACTGCATCCATCGCCTGATTGGGGGCAACGGAGGGAAATTTGATGCGATATCCACCACCCTCCGCCAGATCCAGCAACCTTGTGCAGCCCTCCTGCTGATGCACGGACAGCCGCAGAAATGCCTGCACGCGCAGCTGTTCAAGGGCCGCCAGATTGTTTGCGGAGGCACTCTTGCCAAAGCAATCAGCGTCAGATGGCAACGGCACTGCGGATATCATCGTCGCTTACTTCTCCCTTCGCGCCCGCGCAAACGACCTGTCCCCGGTCAAGCACAGCAAAACTATCGCCAAGATCAAGCGCAAAGTCGAGGTATTGCTCAACCAGAACGATGGCCATCAGGCCACGGCCACGCAGGTATTTCAGCGCTTCGCCGATCTGCTTGATGATCGAGGGCTGGATGCCTTCCGTTGGCTCGTCGAGCACCAGCAGCCTTGGTCGCATGACCAGCGCGCGGGCAATGGCAAGCTGCTGTTGCTGGCCACCGGACAGATCACCTCCGCGTCTTCCGAGCATTTCCTTCAGCACGGGAAAAAGATCAAAGACCTCATCGGGCACATGGCGTTCCCCTCTGGGGAGGGCGGCAAAGCCTGTCACCAGATTTTCGCGTACGCTCAGCAACGGAAAAATTTCCCGACCCTGCGGTACATAGCCAAGACCGCGCCGTGCCCGCCGATCGGGGCTCGCTGTTCCCAGGGCCGTTCCATCAAAGCTGATGCTGCCGCTGCTTGTCGGATGATGTCCGGCAATGGCGCGCAGCAGGGATGTCTTGCCGACGCCATTGCGGCCAAGAACGCAGGTAATCTTGCCGAGTTCGGCCGTCATCGAGACGCCGCGCAAGGCCTGGGCCGCGCCATAATGCAGGGTGATGTTGTCAACGCTCAGCATGACTATCGTCCCAGATAGACTTCAATGACGCGTTCGTCATTCGACACGGCATCAATGGAGCCTTCCGCAAGCACCGCGCCTTCATGCAGCACTGTCACGCGCACGCCCAGTGCCCTCACGAAGCTCATGTCATGTTCAACGACAACGACAGAGCGATCACGGTTGATCTCGCGCAGCAATTCCGCCGTTGTTTCCGTCTCGGCATCGGTCATGCCGGCGACAGGTTCATCAACCAGCAGCAACTTGGGCTCTTGCGCCAGCAGCATTGCGATCTCAAGCCACTGCTTCTGGCCATGCGAGAGTGAGCCAGCCATGTCCGTGCGGTACGGCAACAGGCGAACCCGCTCAAGCACGGAGTCGATGGCATCATTGCCTATGCGGTTTCGGGAGCCAAACAAGGCTGAGAAAGGCGTGCGCGGGCCTTTCAGCGCGAGGCGGATGTTATCCGCAAGACTATGGCTTTCGAAGACTGTTGGCTTCTGAAATTTCCGGCCGATACCAAGCTCGGCTATTGTCACCTCATCGAGCGTGGTCAGGTCGATGCTGCGATCAAACAGGATCTCGCCTTCGTCAGGTTTTGTCTTGCCGGTGATCACATCCATCATGGTGGTTTTGCCCGCGCCATTCGGGCCGATGATGGCGCGCATTTCGCCATGGGCCAGGGTGAGCGACAGACCGCGCAAGGCCTTGTAACCGTCAAAGCTGACCTTGACGCCATCCAGATACAGCAGCGAGCTGGTCAGGCCATCACGGCCGCTTTGATTGACAGGAGCATTCATGGATTTTGCTCCGAAACCTTCGCATCGGCCGCAAGGGAAACAGCAGGTCGGGCGCGGTTCACCAGCCAGTCACGCGTCTGGTTGATGACGCCCAGAATGCCCTTCGGCATGAAAAGCGTGACAAAAACAAACATGCCACCCAGTGCAAACAGCCAGTAAGGCGCAAGTGCGCCTGTCGTGAAGATTGTCTTGAAAAAATTCACGGTAACGGCACCGATCGCCGCTCCTACCAGCGTTCCACGTCCACCGACAGCCACCCAGATCACGGCTTCGATGGAGTTTGCGGGCGAGAATTCCGACGGGTTGATGATGCCGACCTGTGGCACATAAAGCGCGCCAGCAAGGCCCGCCATTGCAGCGGAGATGGTGAAGACCAGAAGCTTGAAATGCTCGACCCTGTAGCCGATGAAGCGCGTGCGGCTCTCGGCATCACGAATGGCCACCAGCACCTTGCCGAAGGTGGATGTCACCAGAAAATGCGCCACTAGAAATGTCCCGATCAAGGCCAGGATCGAGAGGATGTAGAGCGCGAGCCGGGTGCCTTGTGCCTGCACATTGAAGCCAAGAATATCCTTGAAGTCCGTCAAGCCGTTGTTGCCACCAAAGCCCATGTCATTGCGGAAAAAGGCCAGCAGCAGGGCATAGGTCATGGCCTGGGTGATGATCGAGAGATAGACGCCGGTGACGCGGCTGCGGAAGGCGAGCCATCCAAAGGCAAAAGCCAGAAGACCGGGCGCGAACAGGATCATCAGCGCTGCAAAAGGGAACATGTCAAAGCCGTTCCAGAACCATGGCAGGTCCTTCCAGTTCAGGAAGACCATGAAATCAGGGAGTACAGGATTTCCGTAAACGCCGCGCGTTCCGATCTGGCGCATCAGATACATGCCCATGGCATAGCCTCCGAGCGCAAAAAAAGCACCGTGCCCCAGGCTGAGAATGCCGCAATAACCCCAGACCAGATCCAGCGAGATCGCCAGAATGGCATAGCAGATGTACTTGCCAAGCAGCGCCACGACATAGATCGGGACATGGAAAGTCGATCCTGGAGGCGTGAGCAGATTGAGCAAGGGCACCAGCAAAAGAGCCAGTGTCAGTACCAGGAGAAAGAGCTTCCCGGTGCGATCCAGCGAGGCGAAAATACGGATCGTGATCATTGCTCCACCGCCCGGCCCTTGAGCGCAAACAGGCCCCGGGGTCGTTTCTGGATGAACAGGATCAGCAAAACCAGAATGGTAATCTTGGCGAGAACAGCTCCGGCCAATGGCTCAAGAAACTTGTTCGCAATACCAAGCGCGAAGGCTGAGACCAGCGGTCCCCAGAGATTGCCGACCCCACCGAACACCACCACCATGAAGCTGTCAATGATATAGCTCTGGCCCAGATTGGGCGAGACATTGTCGATCTGCGAGAGCGCGACCCCCGCGATGCCCGCCACACCCGATCCAAGGCCGAAGGTCATGGCATCCACCCAGGGCGTGCGGATGCCCATGGAACTTGCCATGCGCCGGTTCTGCGTCACGGCGCGCATCTGCAAGCCCAATGGCGTGGCCTTCAACACCAGGAGCAACGTGAAAAACACAACCAGCGTGAAAATGATGATCCAGAGTCGACCGTAAGTGACCGACATCCCCATGACATCAAAAGCGCCCGCCATATAGGATGGTGCGCTGACCTCGCGGTTGGTGGGGCCAAAGATGGTGCGCACCGCCTGCTGCAAGATAAGGCTTACGCCCCATGTCGCGAGCAGGGTCTCAAGCGGGCGACCATAGAGAAAGCGGATGATACCGCGTTCAATCAGTACACCGATCAATCCAGCTATGAGAAAGGCGAGGGGGATGGCGAGAGGCAATGACCAGCCAAAATAGGCCGGTGCATAGGCACGGAATGCTTCCTGCACCACGAAGGTGGTGTAGGCGCCGATCATCACCATTTCACCATGCGCCATGTTGATGACACCCATAACACCGAAAGTGATGGCCAGGCCAATGGCGGCAAGCAGCAGCACAGAGCCGAGCGAGAGCCCGAACCAGACATTCTGCACCTGCGCAATGATGCGCTGACGTGCTTCGATTTCC
>JANNRX010000097.1:0-2851 GCA_031401875.1 Hyphomicrobiales bacterium
CATCGGGGAGGACGGGAGGAGCTATTTGCAGGTAACGGGGCTCATCGAGAAAGCCCCGTTCAATCTGGAGGCGCTACTCAGGATTTGCAGCGAAACACGGGCGAAAAGCACGCCAGTGAAAAATTAGTTTGAGTTTAGAGCGAGTTGCTTTTAATTGGTCGCTTCCCAGGGGTCATTCCCCGTAGCGGAACTTGGAACTCCGACATGCGTCGCGAGCAGGCAAGTTTCGTGCCAGAGCGAGGCCGATCTCACCGACGGAACGCACCAGCCGCGCCAGATGCAGGTCATTGTCAACGAGCCTGCCATCAACCACGGCGCAAACCTCATAGATCCCGTCCGCGAAGAGAAAGCCCCGGTCCATGATGGAAATGGAAGCTTCGCTCTGTGGGAGAAAAACACCGTTCACATAG
The DNA here is from genome assembly GCA_031401875.1 of Hyphomicrobiales bacterium. Lineage (GTDB taxonomy): Bacteria > Pseudomonadota > Alphaproteobacteria > Rhizobiales > Beijerinckiaceae > JADCCX01. The sequence continues at coordinate 411 of JANNRX010000097.1, forward strand.
GCAATGGCCGTCATTGATTTTCACTTTCTGATCCGTGTCAGGGGAAGGATGCGGGAGCCGGATGATTCAGCCAAGCTTTTTTGGAAAGGGGGCAAGCTTTTTTGAAAATTCCCCGACGTAATTTTTCTTTCGCGCTGCTGTTCTGATTTCACGATACGCGATACACCATGATCAATCACACCTGAAGGCCCTAGGATGTTCTGGAACAAATCGCCCCGCGTTACTGATCTCGATCTTGAAACGATCAAGGCAGGTCTTGCTGAGGGCACGATGCTGGTTATCGATGTGCGCGAGCCCCATGAATACGCGGCGGGTCATATTCCGGGTTCCGTGCTGCTGCCGCTGTCGCAATTTGATCCGGCGCAAATTCCGGTACAGCCCGGCAAGCGCATTGTGTTTTCCTGCGCGGCAGGTATTCGTTCGATCAAGGCGCTTGAAATTGCACAGGCGTCAGGCCTCGATCTTGTCGAGCATTACCGTGGCGGTTTCAAGGAATGGGCTGGCATGGGCGAGGAAATCGCGCGCTAAAGGCACGGGCGCTATAAAATCCGTCCACCCAAAGCCGTTATCCCGCCGAAGATGATCAACAACGCCATTAAAAGACAGAAAAAAGCGCGCAGATTGAGGTTAGTCGCAATCCTGGCTTCCTGCTGGTCTTCATAGACCTCAGCCGGTTTGGTGCCCGTCACCATGGCGCGGATCAACGGATCCTTCTTGATGATCCCGTAAAGAATATTCGCCGTAACATGCAGCGTGGCGAGGCCCAGAATCACATAGATTCCCTTCACATGCAGCTTGGTGATGGCTTCGGATGTTTCATGCGCTACCAGTCGCTTCAACGGTCCTGCAACAAGCTCGTTATGCTCCAGCGAGAACAGCCCCAGTGTTCCTTGAATGGTGACAGCACCGAGCAGTGCGAGGATCATCCATGCACCCAGTGGATTATGGCCCAGGAAAGGGCGGCTTTTTCGGGACGCCAGATCAAGCGCATAGCGAAGCGCATGCCATGGCCAGGTGACGAAGGCGGAAAAACGTGAGGTCGACGATCCAACGAAGCCCCAGATCAGCCGGAATGTCAGTAGCACAAGGATTGTGTAACCGTTCCAGCGATGCCAGATCAGCGTTGGGTCGCTGATCCGATCTGCGAATTTAAAGCTCACCCAGGCACAAATTATGCACAACACGAGCGCCCAATGGAACGCTCGCGTTGGCCAGTCCCAAGCCTTGACCGAGGGGGCCTTCGCAGAAGAATAGGCCCCTGCAGAGACTTCCAGACTCACTGTGGCTGGCGGTAAGGCCTGTGGCAGGCACCGCAATTGGCGAGAACCTTGCCGAACTCGGTCTTGAAGGTGGCTTCACTGGTGATTGCTGTCTCAGCCGCCGCAGCATCTGCTGCAAGCTTGGCGAAGATCGCGGTGAACTGCGCACGTTCCTGGGCAATCAGCGGCAAGGCTTTGCTGGTCCCGCCCAGCGAAGCATCGGGGAACAGCGCGCCAAGCTGCGGCGCGCCGGTCTTGATGGTCGCCAGAGCGGCTTTCACCTTGGCGATGTCGAAAGCTGCTTCGCCGCGCAGCATCGCTCCCGGATCGCGCACACCCGCGCCAAATGTCTTCAGAATGGTCTGCCGCTGGTTGACAACATCACCTTGTGCGAGGGCCATGCCAGCACCGGTGACAACAAATATTGCGGCAATATACAAACGTCTCATTCTCATCTCCGGTTTTGAATGCTTCCAACGTAAATCTGGCCGGTATCGCCGCTCAGGGCAAGCCCAAACGGGTTTGCCAAACTTCACATCTTCGTTTGCGCGGATGCAAGGGCCTGCCAGATTCGTTCTGGCGTGGCAGGCATGTCGATGTGGCTGATACCGTGGCTGCGGTGCAGTGCATCGACAAGGGCATTCATCACGGCCGGACTGGAGCCGATAGAGCCTGCTTCGCCTGCTCCTTTGATACCCAGTGGATTGGTCGTGGACGGCACATTGCGCGTGGAGAAATTGAAGAATGGTGCGTCATCCGCGCGTGGCATGGCGTAATCCATCAGCGATGCGGTCAGCAGCTGGCCCTGCTTGTCATAGACCGTACGCTCCAGAAGCGCCTGACCAATGCCCTGCATGATGCCGCCATGGACCTGTCCTGCCAGCAGCAGCGGGTTCACAGTCATGCCGAAATCATCGACGATGGTGTAACGCACGACTTTGGCGACGCCGGTCTCGGGGTCGACCTCGACCTCAGCCACATGTGTGCCGTTGGGGTAAGTGGCATCGGGCGGCACAAATTCGTTTCTCGCGGCAAGCATGTCAGGAGTGGCGTCGGGAAGTGCGGCGATTTCTGCAAAACTCAAACCCTTGTCTGTGCCGGCCACCGCAACCATGCCGCCTAAAAGCACAAGATCCGCCACGGCGGCTTCGAGCTTTTCGGAGGCCAGCTCCTTCAGCTTTT
>JANNRX010000098.1:0-13430 GCA_031401875.1 Hyphomicrobiales bacterium
CGTGCACGCTTCAAGAATGCCAAGCTGCGTCAGGCCCTAGCCCTTGCCTACAACTTCGACGATCTTAACCGCAATGTCTTTCATTCCATGCTCTCAAGGCCTGGTTCTTATTTTCCCAATACGGATTTCGCAGCCTCAGGCGCGCCAGATGCCGCTGAACTGGCCTTGGTTGCCGCTTTGCCGAACCCCTTTCCACCGGCAGCACTTAGCGTGATTCCGGCTGCTGGCGTGGAGCAATCCCTCAGGGCCAACCTTTTCAAGGCTCTCGGCATGCTCAAAGAGCTTGGTTACACGCTGAAGGCGGGTCGCCTTGTGGACCGCAATGGCGAGCAGCTCTCGGTGGAATTCCTGCTGGAGGATGCCGCTATGGAGCGGGTCGCCAGTGCCTATGCAGACAGTCTGCAAAAACTGGGCATCGCCACACCGATACGCGTCGTGGACGATGTTCAATATCAGAACCGCCTCAGGACCTTCGATTTTGATATTGTCATCCATGCTTGGGTACAGGGCCATGCGCCCGGGGCAGAAGAGCGGGAATACTGGTCAACGGAGAGCGCGGACAGGCGCGGCACCAACAATGTCGGCGGCCTGAAGGTGCCGCTGATCGATGCCCTGGTGGAAAAATTGATCCTTGCGCCGGATCGTTCCGAGAAAATTGCCGCGGGCAAGCTGCTGGATCGTGTTTTAAGGGCGGACCATATCGGCGTCCCGATCTCGACGGAAGATCGCGAGTTCATGGCGCGCTGGAACCGCTTTGGCAGGCCCGCGACGCTGCCCCGTTTCGGCGGAGCGTCTTTCCCGGCAATCTGGTGGTGGGACCCCGAACTGGCCCGCAAGACCGGCAGTGTATCCGGGCAATCCCCGTAACGGCATTGGCGGATGATGCGCAAAACCCTATGTTCCACCCTGATGCTCTGATTTGCGGGAGGCCGATTCATTGAAAACCACTGACCACCCGCCAGCAATCCGTCTCACGCGCCGCAGCATGCTTGCCGGCGCAACCGCCATGGTGGCCATGCCCCGGCTGGCACAGGCCGCCACAGACTGGTCCTCCGCCAGTCATGGCCTCTCGATCTTCGGTGATCTTCTCTATCCCGCCGGATTCACGCATTTCAACTACGTGAATCCGCAAGCGCCCAAGGGCGGAACATTATCGATGCAGATATCTTCTACTGCCGGAAACCAGAGTTTCAACACCTTCAACTCGCTCAATATCTTCATCCTCAAGGGCGAAGGTGCGGCGGGCGTTGGCCAGATATTCGACAGCCTGATGACGGGCACGGCGGACGAACCCGATTCGCTTTATGGCCTGGTGGCGGAGCGCGTGCTCAAGACGGAAGACAAGCCGGAATGGCGCTTCAAGCTGCGCAGCGAGGCCCGTTTCCATGATGGCACGCCGCTTACCGCCGAAGATGTGGTCTTCTCGCTCAACCTGATGAAAACCAAGGCGCACCCGGTCTATCAGCAATTGCTGCGTGATCTTGTGGCGGCTGAAGCGGAAGCGCCGGATGTCTTGCGCATCGAACTCAAAGCCAATCCGCCGCGTGACCTGATCTTCACGGTCGCGGGCATGCCGATCTTCTCCAAAGCCTATTACAGCGTGAAAAATTTTGACGAGACAACGCTGGAGCCACCGCTTGGCTCTGGTCCCTACAAGATCGGCAAATTCGAGGTTGGCCGCTCCATCGAGATCGACCGGGTGCCTGATTACTGGGGCAAGGATCTCCCGGTGAATGTCGGTCAGAACAATTTCAAGCATCTGCGCTGGGAATATTTCCGTGATCGCACCGTGGCATTCGAAGGCTTCAAGGGTCGCAGCTTCACCATGCGGCAGGAATTCACCTCGCGCACCTGGGCGACCGGCTACGATTTTCCTGCGGCAAAAGATGGCCGCGTGGTGCGCGACAGGATCACTTCGGGCGGGCCAACCTCGATCCAGGGCTGGCATATCAATATGCGTCGCGCCAAATTCCAGGACCCGCGCATCCGCGAGGCCTTGATTCTCGCCTTTGATTTCGAATGGACCAACGCGACGTTGATGTTCAATTCTTTCAAGCGCACGCAATCCTTTTTTGAAAATACTCCGATGAAAGCGGTGGGGCTTCCCTCAGCCGAAGAAACTGCCTTGCTCGAACCCTTCCGCAAGGATCTGCCGCCCGAGGTGTTTGGCGAGCCCTACACGCCGCCCGCCACCGATGCCAGCGGCCAGGACCGGAGCATTCTGCGCCGTGCCGGCCAGTTGTTGCAGGAGGCGGGCTGCAAGCGCGATGGAAGCATCCTGAAGCTGCCCAATGGGCAAGCTTTCCAGATCGAGTTTCTCGACTTCGACCCCTCGCTGCACCCGCATGCGGGCGGGCTTGTCAAAAACCTCAAGCTGCTGGGAATTGACGCAGGCCTGCGCACCGTCGACGCCGTGCAATATCAAAAGCGCATGGATGAGTTCGATTTTGACATCACCATGCGCAATATGGGCGGAACGCTCACGCCAGGCGATTCCTTGCGCAATATCTACCATTCCGAAGGGGCCAACCGGCCCGGCTCGCGCAATATCTCCGGCATCGCTATTCCTGCCGTGGACAGCCTCATTGATGTTATCGGCCGCGCAAAATCCCGCGAGACGCTGAACACAGCCTGCCGGGCGCTTGACCGTCTCTTGCGCACAACCCGCAGCATGATTCCGGCCTGGCACAACAACAGCGCCTGGATGACCTATTGGGATATCTATGCCAAGCCCGAGAAGGCGCCGCGTTTCGCACCAACATCGAGCTATATCAGCGTTATATCCAGCACGTGGTGGTATGATGAAGAGAAAGCCAAGAAGTTGGGGCTCTGATACACCATCACAGTCTGACTGATTCGGCTTTTCACACGGGATACCGATGCTCGCTTACATTGCCCGACGCCTGCTCCTGATGATTCCGACGATTTTCGGCGTCATGCTGGTTTCGTTCGCGATTGTGCAATTTGCGCCGGGCGGACCGGTGGAGCGCGTCATTTCCCAGCTGCAAGGCAACAACAGCGATCCTGCATCCCGCATCGGCGGGGGCTCGGGGGATCTCTCCGGTGGCAGCGACGCCAATGCCTATCGCGGTTCGCAGGGGCTTGATCCGGAGTTCATCAAGCAATTGGAGGCGCAATTCGGCTTTGATAAACCGGCGCATGAGCGGTTTGCCAAAATGCTGTGGGATTATTCCCGCTTTGATTTCGGCAAAAGCTATTTCCGCGACACATCCGTTCTCCAGCTGATCAAGGAAAAAATGCCGGTCTCGATCACGCTTGGCCTGTGGATGACGCTGGCATCCTATCTGATCTCGATTCCGCTTGGTATCAGAAAAGCCGTCAGGGATGGCACATCCTTCGATATCTGGACGAGCGCCATCGTCATCATCGGCTATGCCATTCCAGGCTTTCTGTTTGCGATCATTCTCATCGTCTTCTTCGCAGGTGGTTCCTTCGTGCAATGGTTCCCGCTTCGCGGTCTGACATCGGAAAACTTCGCGCAGCTCTCGCTCGCAGGCAAGATCCTTGATTATTTCTGGCATATCGCCTTGCCACTGACCGCCATGGCGCTTTCAGCTTTTGCCACAACCACCTTGCTGACCAAGAACTCCTTCCTCGACGAGATCAAGAAGCAATATGTGCTGACCGCCCGCATGAAAGGTCTTTCCGAGCGCCAGGTGCTCTATGGCCATGTCTTCCGCAACGCCATGCTGATCGTGATTGCGGGCTTTCCGGCCGCATTCGTGCATGCCTTCTTTGCGGGCTCACTGCTGATCGAGACGATCTTCTCTCTGGATGGCCTGGGGCTTCTTTCCTATGAAGCCACGCTGAACCGTGACTACCCGGTCGTCTTCGCCAATCTCTTTATCTTCGCACTGATCGGCCTTGTCGTCAGCCTGATCTCGGATCTGCTCTATACCTGGATTGATCCGCGCATTGATTTCGAAGCACGGGATGTCTGAGATGACGAGCGCCGCTTCTGACACCATTCTTACCGCTGATGAAAAGGCTCCTCTCGCACCTGTGTTGCAGCAAAAGGGTCGCATCAAACTGACGCCGATCAACCAGCGGCGACTGGACAATTTCAAATCCAACCGACGCGGCTACTGGTCATTCTGGATTTTTGTCGTGCTGTTCTTTGGCACACTTTGTGCCGAACTAATTGCCAATGATCGCCCTATTCTTGCGCATTACAAGGGCGAGCTACTGTTTCCCGTGGCAGTGAACTATCCGGAGGAGAAATTCGGCGGCTTCCTCGCACGCACGGATTATCGCGATCCGGTCATTGCGGATGAAATTAGCAAAAACGGCTGGATGCTGTGGCCGCCGATCCGCTTCTCCTACACCACGATCAATCTGGAGCTCCCAAAACCCGCACCCTCACCACCGACGTGGACGCTCAATGACAGCGATTGCAAGGCGCTTGCGGAAAAACGCGGTGGCATCGGCATCAGCGCGCCGTGTCGTGCCATCGAATGGAACTGGCTCGGCACGGATGATCGTGGCCGTGATGTGCTGGCACGCGCGATCTATGGCTTTCGCATCTCGGTGCTTTTTGGCCTCACGCTGGCGTTGATTTCCTCGGTCATCGGCATTGCGGCCGGTGCGGTGCAAGGCTATTTCGGTGGCTGGACGGATCTGATCCTGCAGCGCTTCATCGAGATCTGGACCAGTATTCCTTCGCTCTATCTGCTGATCATACTGTCCAGCGTCATTGCACCATCGTTCTTCGTGCTGCTGGGCATCCTGCTGCTTTTCTCCTGGGTGCAACTCGTGCATGTGGTGCGGGCGGAGTTCTTGCGCGCCCGCAACCTCGAATATGTCAAGGCGGCCCGTGCTCTTGGCCTTTCCAATGCCCGGATCATGTGGCGGCATGTGCTGCCCAACGCCATGGTCGCAACGCTGACGATGATGCCCTTCATCCTCAATGGTTCGATTTCGACGTTGACCAGCCTCGACTTTCTGGGCTTCGGCTTGCCACCAGGATCGCCTTCGCTGGGAGAAATGCTGCAACAGGGCAAATCCAACCTGCAGGCCCCGTGGCTGGGCCTCACCGCCTTCGCCGTTATCGCCCTGATGCTGAGCCTGCTGATTTTCATTGGAGAGGCCGTGCGCGATGCGTTCGATCCGAGAAAGACTTTCGCGTGAGTTGGTTAGGTGCACTTCAGATTAGAGAGCGCCCAGTGATTGGTTCGCTTTTGACATGATTTGCGCTATAGTTACGAAAACTGGAGCATGAGAAAATGAGCCGGATTATTCATGACCATTACCCTGTTGAGCGCCTGCCAGATGATCTGCGCCGCACCCTGGGCAATACCACGCATGTGCGCCTGACCATCGATGATCTTGAGGATGACAAGATCCTGCTGGCGGAACTTGACGCGACATTGCAGCGGGCCAGTGAGGATGTGCGCAATGGAAGGGTCTACAGTGTCGATGAGGTGCTGGATCACCTGAAACTGCCACGGCAAGCGGCGGTGAAACGCGCCTCATGAGCGTTGTTTTTTCGCCTCAGTCCCAACGTGATCTGGCACATATCAAGAGCTATCTTGAGCAATTCAATCCTCGAAGGGCAGAAACTTTCGTGAATGACATTGTGGCTGCATGTCAGTCTATTGGTGATATGCCCCTGGCTTGGCCATTGGTGCCACGATATGAGCAGACAGGTTTTCGTCGCAGGCCGTACAAGAGTTATCTGATTTTTTATGAGTTGATCGCACCAGAAGAGACGGTTGCGATTTTGCATATCCTCCACGCCGCGCGGGATTATGAGCGGCTCCTTTTCCCATCGGACTGACCCGCCTTGACCGAGCCTCTCCTTTCCGTCCGTGATCTTTCCATCGCCTTCCGCCAGGGCGGGCAGGAGATGCTTGCCGTTGACCGCATCTCCTTCGAAGTCAGGAAGGGCGAAACACTGGCGATTGTTGGCGAATCCGGCTCTGGCAAATCCGTCTCGGCGCTTTCGGTGGTGAAGTTGCTGGCCTATCCAGCAGCATCGCATCCCTCAGGTGAAATCCTGTTCAAGGGGGTGGATATGCTGAAAGCTTCCGAAGAGCAGCTTCGCACCATCCGTGGCAATGATATCACCATGGTGTTCCAGGAGCCCATGACCTCACTCAATCCCCTGCACAGCATCGAGCAGCAGATTGGCGAAATTCTGGAACTGCATGGCAGGGCGAGCGGGGCAACTCTTCGCCCACGGATCATTGAGCTTCTGACCAAGGTCGGCATCCCCAACGTGAAAGAGCGTCTTGCCGCCTATCCGCATCAGCTTTCGGGCGGCCAGCGACAGCGCGTGATGATTGCCATGGCGCTCGCCAACGAGCCTGATCTGCTCATTGCCGACGAACCGACCACAGCACTTGACGTGACAGTGCAGGCACAGATTCTGGCTCTCCTGAAGACGCTGCAAGCCGAGCATGGCATGGCCATCCTGTTCATCACCCATGATCTGGGCATCGTGCGCAAGCTTGCCCATAACGTCTGCGTCATGCGCAAGGGCAAGATCGTGGAAGCGGGGCCGGTGGCGGAGGTTTTTTCAAAGCCGCAGCATCCCTACACCCAGGCCCTGCTTGCCTCCGAGCCCAAGGGGCGACCCGCAAGGCCTGATACCCGCCGCAAGGCGATTGTCGAGACTGACAAGCTGAAGATCTGGTTTCCGATCAAGAAGGGTTTTCTGCGCCGCACTGTCGGGCATGTGAAGGCTGTCGATGAAATCTCGCTCATTGTGCGCGAAGGCGAGACCGTAGGTGTCGTTGGCGAATCGGGGTCCGGCAAGACCACGCTCGGCCAGGCGATCCTGCGGCTTATCCGCTCGGAAGGGCCGATTGTCTTCATGGGCCAGCGCATCGACGGGCATCTCTTCAAGCAGATGCGGCCGTTGCGCAAGGATTTGCAGATTGTCTTCCAGGACCCCTTCGGCTCCCTCTCGCCGCGTCTTTCCGTGGCGGAAATCGTGGAGGAAGGCCTTGCCGTCCAGAACCGCGATCTGTCTTATGCCGCACGCCGCGAGATCGTAGCGAAGGCCTTGCATGATGTCGGCCTTGATCCTGCTGCGATGGACCGCTATCCGCATGAATTCTCTGGCGGCCAGCGCCAGCGCATCGCGATTGCCCGCGCCATGGCGCTTGATCCGAAATTCGTGGTGCTGGATGAACCGACCTCTGCGCTGGACAAAACGGTTCAGGTGCAGATTGTCGAACTGCTCCGGAAATTCCAGGCTGAGCGCGGCCTCGCCTATCTCTTCATCAGCCATGACCTGCAGGTGGTACGGGCGCTGGCGAATGAACTGATCGTCATGAAAAACGGCAAGGTGGTGGAAGCCGGACCTGCGGCTGATATTTTCGCCAATCCGCAGACGGAATATACCAAAGCCCTGCTGGCTGCGGCCTTCAGCCATGAGGCGGTTGCCTCCACCCAAGTCGCAAACTGACATGTCACGAGCGATACTCATCGTGCTCGACAGTTTTGGCATCGGCGGAGCGCCCGATGCGGCACTTTATGACGACGCAGGCAGCGATACCTTTGGCCATATCGCAGGCTCGTGTCTCGCAAATGCAGGAGACAGGGCAGGATTGCGCAGCGGGCCTTTGCAATTGCCCAATCTGGATGCGCTCGGTCTGGGCGCCGCTGGTCTTGCCGCGACAGGTCGGCTTATACCGGGCTTTTCGGCTGCGCCCACGCGCGGCATTGCGGGTGCCGGCATCGAGACATCGAAAGGCAAGGATACACCGTCAGGCCATTGGGAAATGGCGGGTTGTCCCGTGCCATTTGAATGGGGTTATTTCCCCAATACGCAGCCAAGCTTTCCGCCCGAGCTGACAGCAGCCATCATCCGGGAGGGCAAGCTGCCGGGCATTCTGGGCGACCGCCATGCACCAGGAGTCAGCATCATCGAGGAACTCGGCGAGGAAAGCATCCGCACCGGCAAACCTATTCTTTATACCTCCGTCGATTCATGCTTGCAGATCGCAGCACATGAAACGCATTTCGGGCTTGAACGGCTGTATGAGCTCTGCAAGATCTGCCGTGTGCTGGTTGACCCTTTGCGTATCGGACGCGTGATTGCCCGGCCATTTCTGGGAAGCAGCGCACGGGATTTCAAACGGACTCCGCACCGCAAGGATTTCGCGATTCCATCGCCCAGGGGCAACATTCTGGATCGTTGCGCTGAAGCCGGACGCGCGATCATCACCATTGGAAAAATCGGTGATATCTTCGCCCATCGCAACACCGGGCAGGAACACAAAGGCGCTTCCAACGATGCGCATGTGACCATGGCGATCAATGCGCTGGAAACAGCACCGGATGGTGCCTTCATCTTTGTCAATCTTGTGGATTTCGACACAGAATACGGGCACAGGCGGGATGTGCCGGGATACGCGGCGGCCCTTGAGGCGTTTGATCGCAGGCTGCCTGAAATCGAAGCAAGTCTGCGCCGCGGAGACATGCTGATCATCACGGCAGACCACGGCAATGATCCCACATGGCGAGGCACGGATCATACCAGGGAATGCGTTCCCATTCTTCTGACTGGCCGGGGCATCACCCCGAAGTCGCTGGGCCGCCGCAACACATTTTCAGATATCGGCGCAACAATCGCGCAGCACTTGGGTGTTGAGGCAACACCCTTCGGTCATGTCATCGTGACCGAAGGGTTGTCGCTCTGAGAACCTTACGCCTGCGGCTGAGGTTCCATCCCGCCTTCGCCTTCATTCTTCGGACGCCCCTTGCCAGCCTTCGGAATAGCTGTTCCGCGTGGAGTCGGGGGTGAATCCTCATCATCACGCTTGGGCATCTTGCCGACGATAAGATCGCGCAGTTCATCACCCGTCAGCGTTTCGTAGTCGAGCAGGGCCTGACCGATGGCCTCGAACTGCTTGCGGTTGTCGGTCAGGATCTTGCGGGCCGCCTTTTCACTGGTCTCGATCAGCTTGCGCACTTCCTCGTCGATCAGCTTGGCCGTTTCATCGGACATGTTGGTGGATTGCGTCACCGAATGACCAAGGAACACTTCCTGCTCGTTTGGACGATAGCGCACACGGCCCAGCTTTTCGGACATGCCCCATTCCATCACCATGGAGCGGGCCAGCGAGGTTGCCATCTGAATATCGCCGGTCGCGCCATTGGTGACCTTTTCGGGGCCGAACATCATGATCTCGGCTTCGCGGCCGCCAAACAGCATCACCAGTCTGGCATCGACCTTCTGCTTGGACATGCTGTAGCGATCACCCTCCGGCAATGTCATAACCATACCCAGCGCGCGACCACGCGGAATGATCGTTGCCTTGTGGATCGGATCAATGCCTTCAAGCTTGAGCGCAATGATTGCATGACCTGCCTCATGGAACGCGGTATTGCGCTTTTCCTCATCCGACATGGCCATGGATTTGCGCTCTGCGCCCATCATCACCTTGTCCTTGGCATCCTCGAACTCAAGATGCGTGACGAGACGGCGACTACGCCGCGCGGCAAGCAATGCGGCTTCATTGACAAGGTTCATCAGATCCGCACCGGAGAAGCCAGGCGTGCCGCGCGCCAGGGTCTTGATGTTGACATCCGGGGCCAGGGGAACCTTGCGGACATGCACCTTGAGGATTTTCTCGCGACCATTCACATCGGGCAGCGGCACGTTGATCTGGCGGTCAAACCGGCCGGGACGCAGAAGTGCGGGATCCAGTACATCTGGCCGGTTGGTGGCCGCGATAATGATGATGCTTTCGTTGGGTTCAAAACCATCCATCTCGACCAGAAGCTGGTTCAGTGTCTGCTCGCGCTCGTCATTGCCACCGCCAAGACCGGCACCACGGTGGCGACCCACCGCGTCGATTTCATCGATGAAAATGATGCAGGGCACATTCTTCTTTGCCTGTTCGAACATGTCACGCACGCGGCTGGCACCAACACCAACGAACATTTCCACGAAGTCCGAACCTGAGATTGTAAAGAACGGCACATTGGCCTCACCCGCGACAGCGCGTGCCGTCAGGGTCTTGCCGGTACCGGGAGGACCGACCAGCAGCACACCACGGGGAATGCGCCCACCGAGGCGTTGGAATTTCTGCGGATCCCGGAGGAATTCAACAATTTCCTGCAGGTCTTCCTTGGCTTCGTCGATGCCCGCGACATCATCGAAGGTGACGCGGCCATGTGCCTCTGTGAGGAGTTTGGCCTTGGACTTGCCAAACCCCATTGCGCCACGTGCCCCATTCTGCATTTGCCGTGACATGAAAATCCACAAACCGATGATCACCATCAAGGGCAGCCAGTTGGCGAGCAGCGAAATGTACCAGGGCGTATCGGCATTGGGCGAACGCGCCGCGATCTGCACTTTCTTTTCATGCAGACGCTCGACGATGCGAGGGTCCTGCGGCGCATAGGTCGTGAACCCACCACGACCCGTAATGTTACCGCTGATTTCATTACCAGAGATCACGACACGTTCCACGCGGCCTGCTTCGACCTCGTCCAGAAACACGCTGTAGGCAATCTCGGTCGATGGTGCGCGCGCACCTTGCCCCTGAAAGAGCGTGGCAAGAGCAAGGACCAGCAGGATGATGACGGTCCATAGCGCAAAGTTGCGCAGATTCGGGTTCATAAAAGCTTTCCTTCAGCTCGAAGGCTCCAAACAGCCATGAGCGAATTGCAGTTGATACATTCTATGTAGGCAACCAATATCCGAATGCCAAGAAGAAGCGGCAAAACTACGTCAATATGGTTTCCTCAAACAAGCGATATCAGAGTCTGATTTCCTGAAGTTGCGTTGAAAACATATCCAGTTGCGCCTGATCGAAGCCTACATACACCGTTGCTTCAGCGCCCTTGGCCTTCAAAAGCATGATGCGGGTACCATCAGGCTTTTCATTGACGATAATCGATAGCTTGCCATGCCCGGGCAATGTTTCGATACCGTCAAATTCCTGGGCTTTGGTTTTCTGGATAGCCTGTTTGGCCATGCCCGCCGCGCGTCCCAGGCGGTAGAAGAAGTCTTCAGCCATTGTTTTCTCCCGTGGTTAAACCGCTTGTGCCCAAGGTTAAACCGCTTGTGATCGACTGTCCTCGCGCTCGCGCCGACGTTGACCGCGATCCATCGCCGCCCGGATCATCCCACGGAAAGGGGCGGCAAACCGGCGGAGATCCTCAAATCGGCCCATGATTTTTTCGCCCGTTCCAAGCTCCTTGTCGAGCCGCGCCATGGTGCGGGAGAGATCGGCACCCTCATCTTCAAACCAGCTGTCCAGTGTCCTGACAAAAACCAGTGCCGCTCCCTGAATGCGTACCAGACCAAGCTCGTCTTCTGTGTCGATATCAGCGGAAGCCAGCATGTAGCGCCAGGAATTCAAGGCAAGCTGGTTGAGCGCTGCCAGCATCAACGGATCACGCCGTGCCGCATTCCGGATTTCTTTGAGGGCTGCTTTATAGGGTTGAAGCGCATCCAGACGGCGCATCATCACATCCAGCACCCGGTCACGGGCTGGTTCTCCCAGCATATCCTCGCCTGTTCCATCCAGCACGATTCTGTCGATGCGCCTGGAAAAGCCACCCAGGATGGCGCCTTTCGATGGGAATGAATCGCGCAAATCGGCGAGGCTACAATCCGCTCTCATGGCGATCATCGGCAAGGTGATGTGGTTCCAGGCCGTTTCAGCGGCAAGCCCCATCAATGCATCAACGATCCTGTCGCGGGGAGAATCTATGGTAGGCTTTTGTGCTGTCTTGGCCATGGCATGCTCCTGTTCACGTCGAAACGTAATGCATTTGGCGCCTGTTCAACAGAGGGGTTGTTGCCGCAGGAGCCTTTCCAGCCATGATGTGCCCGCATATGCCGTGTCCGGGCAGGGGGCGCCTACATTCCGGTCCGCTGCCGCAGCGCCGCAGACAAGGTGCCTTCGTCAAGGTAATCCAGTTCGCCACCGACAGGAACGCCGTGGGCAAGCCGTGTGACCTTCACAGCAAGATGCGACAGCATGTCCGTAATGTAATGCGCCGTTGTCTGGCCATCGACCGTGGCATTGACGGCAAGGATGATCTCCTTCACCGCCGGATCGGAAGCGCGCGCCACAAGTTTGTCGATATTCAGATCCTTGGGACCGACGCCATCCAGCGGCGACAACACGCCGCCAAGCACATGGTAATGTGCCCGCATCACCGCCGCTCTCTCCAGCGCCCAAAGGTCAGCCACGGTTTCAACCACAATGATGACGGAGGCATCGCGCCGCAGATCCGAGCAGACCGCGCAGGGGTCCCGCGTATCGATGCTGCCGCAGGTCGAGCAGATGACAATGCGTTCGGCCGCAACCTGCATGGCAGTTCCCAGTGGTCCAAGCAGCTCATCTTTCTTGCGAATGAGATGCAATGCAGCGCGGCGCGCAGAGCGTGGCCCCAGACCTGGCACACGGGCCAGTAACTGGATCAAGCGCTCGATTTCAGGGCCTGCGACCGCGCCGGACATGCTCTCAGAACAGCTTCATGCCCGGCGGAATAGGCAAGCCGGCGGTGGCGGATTTCATCTTCTCCTCCATCATGCGGGCGTTTTTCGCCATGGCGTCGGTATGGGCCGCGATGATGAGGTCCTCGAGAATTTCCTTCTCTTCCTCTTTCATCAGGGAGGGATCGATGCTGATGCTTTTCAACTGGCCTTTGCCGGTCATGACAACCTTGACCATCCCGGCACCGGATTGTCCTTCGGTGAGGGCAAGCTCAAGTTCGGCCTGCATATCGGCCATTTTGGCCTGCATCTGCTGGGCCTGCTTCATCAGTTTCATCATGTCCATGAAGATATCCTCTCACAAATCATCTTCGGTAAAATCAGCTTCGCCAGCGACGACATCGCCGTCTTCATTGACGATGGCCCGCTGGGCCTGATCCATCGGGCTGTCAGCAGGTATATCAGCTTTTGGTATGGCCGGGATGACAATGGCCCCCGGAAACATCGTGAGCACGGCTTGCACGACGGGATGCGCGTGACGGAGGCTCTCCTCTTCGGCGCGTCTGGCATCCTTGAGTTCGCGGATCGTCGGTTCGCCGGGTTCGTTGGAAAGAGCGATACTCCAGCGGCGTCCGGTCCATTCCTGCAACCGTTTGTTGAGGCGTTGAACGATGCTGGAATCGGCCTGCGGAACCAGAGCGAATTCGAACACACCATCCTCGAACCGCACGAGGCGGACATCGCGCTCCAGCGAGCCGACCAGCAAGGGATCGCGCTTTTCCAGCGCCAGAGCGACAAGCTGCGGCAGGCTGTCAAGCCGCAGATGCGGCACTGAGGTGGGAGCAACTTGCGCGGGCATTTCATACGCTGGATTGGCCGCCGCAAGCACAGGCCGCGTTACAGCCAGGGCAGCCGTTCCACCGCCGCCACCATTGCGGGGTGCGGAAGGTGGCGGATTGACAGCGGGGACGACACCTCTGCCATCCCGGAGCGTTTTCAGAGC
>JANNRX010000099.1:0-19567 GCA_031401875.1 Hyphomicrobiales bacterium
ACGCCTTGATCACAGCGGGAATGATCTCCCCCAGCACATCGGAGGTGGCGCGGCCCGGCTTCTCGATGACGGCGATGTAGGAATCGCCCTTCTTCGGGTCGCTCTGGATCACGGCCTGATCGATGGAGGTGAGCCCGGCGCTTTTGAGAAAACCGTCGATGGCCTGCTGCGGCGCACCGACGCGCGGGCCCTTTTTCTCCTCGCGGATGTCCTTGCCCTTGGCAGGCAGGCCATGCACGGCAAGCGTCAATCGGCGCGGCGTCACAAAACTGCGCGCGCCCTCATAAAGAAAGCCCTGTGCCACCAACGCATCGGTGACGAGCTTTTGCAGGTCCGCAGAGGCACGGGCCTGCATGCGGGCGGGAATTTCCTCGGAGAAGATTTCAAGCAAGAGATCAGACATGCACAACCGCTTAAAGCGCTGAAGGCAGCCTGTCGAGATGGGTGATCACTTCCTTCTCCCCTTGCGAGCCCTGCATCAGCGTTGTGCGTCCTTCGAGGCTCGCTATGCTCGCACCTCAGGAAGAGGAAAATTGCGTTTTGCAAAGCTCAACGCGTCTCATCCTGAGGTGCGACGCAGCGTAGCGAAGGAGCCTCGAAGGACGCACAGCGGCAATGCAACGCTCTCCTTCTAGGGAAGGAACATCAGTTTGCCAGCCGCGCCGTGACCTCGATCTCGATTTTCATTTCAGGCTTCAGAAGGCCCGCGATGATATAGATGCTCGCCGCCGGCCGGACAGTGCCCAGCACCTCGCCGCAGACCTGAAGCACCGGCTCGCAAAAGCTGCGGTCCGTGACGAAATACTGGCAGCGTGTGATCTGCTCCAGCGAGGAGCCCGCTTGCTTCAGCACGCTCGCGATGGTGCGGAAGATATTGCGTGTCTGCTCCGCCACATCATCGGGCATGATCATGGTGGCATAATCATAGCCCGTGGTGCCCGAGACAAACACCAGATCGCCGTCGATGACAGCGCGGGAATAGCCATAGGCTTTCTCGAAGGGTGAGCCGGTGCTGATGAGGCGACGGGGCACAGGTTTAGCGCCCGCGCAAACCCTGCAGCACCTTGCCGCCGGGCCGCCCTGAGCGTGGTAGCCCGATCTGCGCTTCCACCGCTTCGATGGCAGCCCGCGTCTTGGCCCCGACAGCGCCGTCCGGCTCGCCGACATCATAGCCTTTGGCAATCAGCAGCCGTTGCAATTCCCGGCGCTCGGCCCGTGAGAGTGGCGGGTCATCGGTCGGCCAGCGTTGCTGGATGCCGGGGCGACCTTTCAGCCGGTCGGCCAGAAGCGAGATCGCCAGCGCGTAGCTGTCCGCGCCGTTGTAGCTGTAGGCCGCGTCATAGTTCTTGAACACCAGAAATCCCGGACCACCGCGCGCGGGATAAACCAGCCCGGCGTTGCCACTGCCACTCAGCGTCGAGCCATCTGCCCTGGTAATGCCCCGGTCGGACCAGGAGGAGACAGCCGCGCGTGACGTGCGCCCCGTGGGTCCGCCATATCCCGAAGGAACGCGCACTTCGTAACCCCAGCCCACACCGGTTTGCCAGCCTGCCTTGGCCATGAAATTGGCGGTGGAATGCAAGGCATCGGGAATGGAATCGACGAGGTCGCGACGACCATCGCCATCGCCATCAACCGCGAGCCTGAGATAGGTCGTCGGAATGAACTGGGTGTGTCCGAAAGCGCCCGCCCATGAGCCTACGAGCTGCTCCTGTCTGAGATCACCCCGCTGGATGATTTTCAGTGTCGCCAGCAATTCGCTCTTGAAGAAGCCGTTGCGCCGCGCCCCGAGGCAGCCCGCCGTGGAGAGCGCTTGCGGCAGGGACCACTTGCCACGCACCTGGCCATAGTTTGATTCAACCCCCCAGACCGCCACAATCGTATGCCGGTCAACGCCGAAGCGGCTCTCGGCGGCAGAGAGTGTCGCCGCATGTTTCGCCAGCAGTGCACGGCCTTCGCTGACGCGTTCCTCATCCACCAATGCGCCCAGATAATCCCAGATCGGCGTCTTGAACTCCGGCTGGTTGTTCATCGCCTTGATCACGTCCATATCCGGCTGCACACCGCCCATGGCTCGGTCGAACACCGCAGCCGAAATGCCCTGGGAAAGGGCCTGGCCACGGATATCCGCGACGCAAGAAGAAAAGTCTGCAAGGGCTGGCGAGGCAGCGACCCCGCTCAGCAGAATGGCAAAGGAGAGGCGGATGGCGGTACGCGTCATGAAACATCAGGCTCCGAATCGAAGCCGCAGTGTAATACGGGATGACGCCACTGTGAATCGTCTCGTTCAAACAATACGGTGATCAGGTGTTGTCCGCATTGGCTGAGAAACCTTACTCCCGCCAGAGCCCGAGTTTCTGTTCGCGGGCGGCGGCTTCCGCCACCATCAGACGCTCTTCAGGTTGATCTGCAGCTTTGGCCCAGCCCTGCCTTACCATCTGCTCCGCAACATCCGTCTCGCCAACACGGCAGCGGCCTTCCTCGACACCATCGGCTCCAAAACCTGCCCTTTCGCAGGCCACAGCCTTGCCCTTGACGAGAAGCTGCAGATAACTTTGCGCACGACTGGTGCAGGAAACCGAAAGCCCGTCGAGGCGGCGGCAGTTCTGTTCTGCGCCCGGCATATGAATGCCCGCAAGGCGCACGATCATGCTCCCGGTGCGCAATGTGGCGGCGTCGATGATCTCGATGCTTTCAAAAGAGGGCTGCGCGGCAGGAGCCACAGCAGCAACGGCCGGCTCGTTATCAAGCTGCGGCTTGCGGCGTGCCGGTGCCGAATGTGTGATCTCGCCAAGGGAAGGAACCCGGTCCAGCCCCTTGCTGCTGAGAATCTCGGGCGCGGTGTTCCTTACAACAGGAGCAAGCTCCCTGCTGGTGCTTGCCAGCCTCAGGTCAGGCCCGGCGAGAAGCCCGAGCGTGATAAACCCTGCCAGCGCACTGACGCGCAATGTCGCCTTGCCCTGAACATGGGCATCACAACTGGCGATTGTTGCCGCTGTCCAGACACGGCCTGCGATGAAAGGTCTGTTCACTGGAATGCTCCCTGTTTAAACACAGTCAACAGGACATTGCTGTAATGGCCGGTTTTCCCGATCATTCACATTTTAATGAAATCGATGCCTCTCTTCCGCAGCGTAAACGAGGCGTATCAATCCCGTGAAGAAAGCATGAATCCAATGGCTCGCATTTGAAATGGCAAATGAGATTTAACTATTTCAGGAGGAATTCCGCAGGATTTACGTTTCCATTGAGAACTTCCCCGCATGATGGCCTGACGTTGCGTCACTCTTGACGTCGCAAGCATTCAAGGAGCCGGTAAAATGCGTGGTCCAGCAGTGATCATGGTGGGGATAGCGGTTGTTATTGGCGGGATGACCGTCATTGGCGGGCGTTACTATCTCGAGCGCGCCAGCAATCGCCCTGTGGCAGTGGCTGTGGCAGCACCGGTTAAGCAGATCGAAACAACAACCGTTGTCGTTGCCAGGCAGCCCTTGCGCTTCGGCACGGAGCTGTCTTCGGCCCAGCTTGAAGAAATCCAGTGGCCGTCAGCCTCTGTTCCCGCGGGTTTCACCACAACGATTGCCGAGTTTCTGAAGGGCCCGGAGAGGCGTGTTGTCATTGCGGCCATCGAGCAGAATGAACCTGTGCTCGCCAGCAAGGTCACAGGCCCTGGCCAGCGTGCCTCGCTCTCTTCCGTGATCGCGGACGGGATGACCGCAGTCTCGATCCCTTTGACCGAGACACAGGGTGTTGCAGGTCTGGTGCTGCCGGGCGACCGGGTCAATGTCATGCTGACACGGACGCTGGAGAGCGACACCAGTTACACCGATCTGCTGTTGCAGAATGTTCGCGTCGTGGCGATCGATCAGGTGATTGACCAGCGCACCGAGAAACCAGCAGCTATCCGTTCCGCGACGCTGGAGGTCATGCCGCATGATGCCAAGCGCGTGGCGCTGGCCGGCACTGTCGGCAGCATGTCGTTGATGCTGCGCAAGGCTGGCGAGAAAGATGTCAATGCCGCGGGGCGGATTACCTCGAAGGATCTGACGAGCGACAGCGCACCTGAAGTGACGGCGAGCCATGGTCGGCAGACAACCACGGTGAAGGTCACGCGTAACGGCAAGACCGAGGATTATTCCGTATTCACGATAAAGAACCGCTGAAATCAGCAAGAAGACTAACAAGTAAAAAGACAATCAAAGTTGCGTGGGGCGATCAGGATGAAACGAACTTCGGGAATTTTGAAAGCAGCATCTATCACTCTGGCCATGGTTTGCGCCGGAATGACTGCTGGCTCGGGCACTGCCATAGCGCAGACCAGGCAGGTTCGTCTGGAAGGTGGGCCTGCTTCGGTCAAGGTGGTGCACAGGACATCGCAGACCTTGCGTACTGACAAGTCTTTCACCGACATCGTTGTGGCTGATCCCGATATTGCCGATGCCGTGCCGCTGACCGACAGCTCGATCTATGTGCTGGGCAAGAAAGTCGGGATCACCAGTGTCTCGATCTACAATGCGGACAAGGCGCTGGTCGGCGTATTGCAGGTCGAGATTACCAATGATGCGCCTCGCGCCGCACAGGAAATCCGTCGTTCGGCGGGCGAGCGTGTCCGCGTTGGGACGGAAGCGGGCAAGATCGTGCTGGATGGCGAGGTTCGTGATGCCGTGGCGGCAGATCGCGCGGCCCGGATTGCGCGCAGCCATGGCGGCGAGATCATCAACCAGCTTCGCGTCAAGGGGTCACAACAGGTGATGCTTGAGGTCCGCTTCATCGAGATATCGCGTCAGGCGAGCCGGGACATCGGCGTGCGGATTGAATCGTTCGGCTCGAATGGCGCGGTCAGCGGCGGTCGCAGCGGTCGCGGACAGATCGGAGTAGCAGGCTTTGCCGCGGGAGCCAGCGCACTTGCCTCGGGAGGAGCCGCAGCTCCCTTTGGCAGCATCATCGGCCAGCTCGTGAGGGGCGGCACCAACATCGACGTGCTGATCCAGGCTCTGGAGGAACAGGGCGTTGCCCGTCGTCTGGCGGAACCCAATCTCATCACCATGTCAGGCGAGAAGGCAAGCTTTCTTGCAGGCGGAGAAATTCCTATCCCGGTGGCGCAGCAGCAAGGCCAGATTTCGATTGAATTCAAGAAATTCGGCGTCGGCCTGGCCTTCACGCCCACTGTCCTTTCTGGAGGCCTGATCAACCTGCGCATCGAGCCGGAAGTCAGCCAGATCGATGCGACAACGGAGGCGATCCGTATTGGTTCCATCACGATCCCGCGCATTATTGTCAGCCGTGCCTCGACTGTGGTTGAGCTGAAGAGCGGCCAGAGCTTCGCCATTGCAGGCCTCTTGCAGAACACCACCACAGCCACAACCGAGCAGCTTCCCTGGGTGGCGGATATTCCCGTGCTTGGAGCATTGTTCCGCTCGAAGAATTTTCAGCAGCGGGAAACGGAACTCGCCATCATCGTGACGCCGCATCTGGTGCAGCCAAGTCGGCCTGGCCAGAAACTGCGGACCCCGCTCGACAACACCAAGCCTGGCAATGACGTTGACCAGTTCGTGCTTGGGCGCACCGAAGTGCCTGCCGACGGGTATCGTCGGCAAGGGCCAATCGATCCTGTTGCCGCATCGGCGCGAGCATCCGGCGCAGGCCATATCCTTGATCTGGGAGGCAGCAATGCAACACGCTAATCGCCGTTTTCTCGCTGCCACCCTGCTTGTCTGTAGCGGACTTTCGGCCTGCGATCACAAACTGGATCGCCGGGATCAGGTGACCTTCGGCGTGGGTGATTCCATCGCTGCCAACAAGGCCACCCATATTATCGATCCCTGGCCTGCGTCGGCACGCAACGTGGAACAGGGCATCAGCGGCGAGCAGGCAGAAACCGCTCTCGCCAGAATGCGCCGCAATGCCAATTCGAGGGACGGCGAACAGAAATCTCCGACACTGACAACATCCTCCGCGCCCGTAACCCTGTCCAAATAATCAACAACCGATAGCCAAGGCCAGACCAGATGTTCGCCGCCAGATCCCAGCAAATCGAACGCGAAGGTGAGATCGTCCTGATCTCCTCCGATCAGAGCTTTGTCGATGCAGTGAAGGGCGTCTTCGGATCGAACGGACGCCTCAAGATCAGGCTTGGCCGCCACGTCAGTGACGAGAGCATCGATCTCTCGGCCGCCCGGATCGTGATCGCCGATATCGACGCGCGTAATCGTGATGATCTGGTGGCCCTCCAGCAGATGATGGCGCGTCTCTCGGGATCGGCACCTGTGGTGGTTGTCACCGAAGCTTTCGACAAGGCCGTTGCCCGCTGGTTGTTGCAGATTCGTGTTGCGGATTTCCTGTTGAAGCCGGTTGATCCTGTGGAGCTTGCCGGATGCTGTGTGAAGGCGATGCAGGCAGAGGCCATTACAGGCTCTTCCAAGGAAGCACAGATTTTGTCGTTTCTTCCGGCTGCGGGTGGCGTTGGCGTCACGACACTGGCGATCCAGACGACACTGACGCTGCTGGCCGGCAAGCAGAAGATTTCGGCTTGTCTGGTCGACCTGGACTTTCAGAACGGATCCTGCGCGTTTCATCTTGATGTCGAGCCGCGCCTCGATCTCGATGCCATCGGTCCCAATCCGCAGCGGCTTGATGCCCAGCTTCTGGAGGTGATGCTGTCGCCCCATCCGTCCGGGATGATGCTGCTGGCCTCCCCGAACCGGCCTGTGGACAGCCGCTTGCCCGATCCTGCTGTCGTGATGAAGCTGCTCGATCTCGCAGCGTCCCGGTTTGACTATGTGGTGATTGATCTGCCGCGCACCTGGTTTGCCTGGAATGACGCGGTGATGTCAGGGTCAAACAAGGTCTTTGTGGTGACAGAGACAACGGTTCCGGGCCTGAAACTGGCCTCCAATCTGGCTCAAGGCCTTGTGACAAAATTCGGTGGCGAGATGAAGCCCCGCGTCATCGTCAACAGGTTCGAGCAGAAGATGTTCGGTCCCGGACTGAAGCGCGCCGATCTCGAAGCGACACTGAAGGACCTTTTCGCGGGCACCGTGAGCAACAATTACAAGCTCGTGCGCGAGGCTATCGACAGGGGCGTGCCGCTCGATGCCGTGCAGAGTGGCAGCAATGTCGCCATCGATCTGCGCAAGGTCATTGTCTCGGAGATTGAAGCCAAATGAGCGGTCGTTTTTCCACGCTGCTGGCTCGTTCCTTTGCACCGCCGCTCTCATATGCAGAAGTGAGAGCAGAGCCACCTCCGCTGATTCCGGTGCCGCCGGTCGCGTATGTTCCGGCATCCGCTGTGGATGTCGATCCTCCCGTTCCAATGCCACTGGCGACTGAGATGGAATCGCTTGAGTTCGGCCCTGAAACCCTCACCGTGTCCGAAGACAATACGGATGAGGATGAAGTGCCTCTGCCGCCGCCACCTCTGCCAGATTCTGCACCGCCTCCGCCACCAATACCGGCTTCGGCAATTCCTGGCGGGGATGCTGCGGATGAGGCTTCCAGCCTTCTGGTCAGCGAAAAATTCATGGAGGCGAAAATCCGCCTTCACCGCAAACTTGTTGAAGAGGTCAATCTCCAGGCGCTTGAGAAGCTTCCCCCTGATGAGGCCAATCGGCAGATTTTCACGCTGGTGCAGCAATATGTGGTGAGCGAGCGCCTCGCGCTGAACGGCAATGAACTCAACACGTTCGTGAGCGAGATCATCGATGAAATGACAGGTCTGGGGCCGCTTGAGCCTCTCCTGAAAGATGATTCAATCGCGGATATCCTGATCAATGGGCCTGATGTTGTCTATGTGGAACGGCGCGGCAAGATGGTGCGTACCAACACGCGCTTCAAAGATGACGCGCATCTGCTGCGCATCGTCAACAAGATTGTCTCGGCGGTCGGGCGCCGTGTCGATGAAAGCCAGCCGCTGTGCGATGCGCGCCTGCTGGATGGCTCCCGCGTCAACGTCGCAATCCGGCCAATCGCGGTTGACGGGGCACTGGTTTCCATCCGCAAGTTTTCCAAGAAAAAACTTTCGCTGGAGAAACTTGTCGAGGTCGGTGCGCTGCGTCCGCAAATGTGCGAGTTGCTGTCACAGGCTGCACGCTGCAAGACAACCATCATCATCTCCGGCGGCACCGGCTCCGGCAAGACGACGATGCTGAATGCGCTCTCCGCTTTCATTCCCGAGGATGAGCGCCTGATCACCATCGAAGACGCCGCCGAATTGCAATTGCAGCAACCTCATGTGGCGCGGATGGAGACCCGTCCGCCCAACCTTGAAGGCAAGGGCGAGATCCGCCAGCGCGACCTGATCAAGAACGCGCTGCGCATGCGCCCTGACCGCGTTATTCTGGGCGAGTGCCGCGGTGAAGAGGCCTTTGACATGTTGCAGGCCATGAACACGGGCCATGAAGGCTCCATGGCGACGGTGCACGCCAACAACCCGCGCGAGGCAGTATCACGGCTTGAACAGATGATCGGCATGGCGGGCCTGCCAATGTCGCAAACCTCGATTCGCGGCCAGATCGCCGCTGCCATCCGTCTGATCGTGCAGCTCCAGCGTCATTCCGATGGCAAGCGCCGCGTGACTTCAATCGCGGAGATCACCGGAATGGAAGGCGACATTCTGCAAATGCAGGAGATTTTCAAATTCGTGCGCATCAAGACCGATGCCGACGGCACGATCCACGGCCATTATGAAGCGACGGGCGTGCGTCCGCGGTTCCTGGCCGATCTGTCTGCCAAGGGCGTTGATATTCCAGGCCATTATTTCGACCCAGGAAAACCGCTGTGATCGCCTGGATCAACGATCTCCCCGAAGGCTGGCCGCTGCTGGTTGGGGCAGCCCTTGTGGCTGTGCTGCTGGCTGAATCGGCCTATATGCTGTTGTTCAACGCCAGTGAATACAGAAGCAACATCAACCGCAGGCTGTCGATTCAAAAGCAGGTCAGTAGCCGCGAGGAGGCGTTGATCCAGCTGCGCCGGGAGCGGGGGCTTGATGACACCGCATTGTCCGGCCCGCTTCAGTCCATCCGCGTTCTGATCAGCCAATGCGGTCTCAGCCTGGGGCCGCAGAAGATTGCTTATCTCTGGGCAATCTCTGTTGTGGTTTCTCCCGTTCTTGCAGCGGTTCTTGGCAAAACGGAATGGATCTACTTGGCTTGTGCCATGGTGGGTGGTGCGGCCTTGCCCTTTTTCGTGCTGCGTTTCCTCAAGGAGCGCAGGGTGGCGCGTTTTGCTGGACAATTTCCCGATGCGATCGATGTGATTATCCGGAGTCTGAAGGCGGGGCATCCGCTCCCTATCGCAATCAGTCTTGTGGCCCGCGAAATGCAGGATCCGGTCGGCACTGAATTTGGCATTGTGGCCGATGAGCTCTCGTTCGGTCTCGATCTGGAATCCGCCATGCGCAACATGTATTTGCGGGTAGGTCAGGAAGATCTGCCGCTGTTTGTCACATCGATCTCGATCCAGAGCGCGACCGGCGGCAATCTCGCGGTCATTCTGGAGGGATTGACGAGGGTTATCCGTGATCGCTTCAAGATGCGACGCAAGATTACCGCGCTGTCTTCCGAAGCACGCATGTCAGCCCGCGTGCTGCTCGCGTTGCCCTTCGTGATTTACCTGATGATCAGCGCGGCCGATCCGCATTATTTTGATGCAACGCGCGGCAGGCCCGAAACCCAGATCGCACTCTGGGGGAGCCTGTGCTGGATGGGTATCGGCATCGCTTTCATGCGCAAGCTCGTCAAGATGAAAATCTGAAAGGTCTAGTCATGGAAACTCTTTTTGATCTGATTGATTTTCTGATTGCCGATCCACTGACGATCATTCTTGCGGTCGCTGCAGCTGGCGCGCTTGGATTGAGCGCATTGCTTGGTCAGTGGTGGATGGTTCGGGGAGACGTCAAGCGTCGCGCCCGGCGTGTTTCGGGTGAGGTGGCGGCGGTCACTGCTGACGGCAGCGGGCAATCCCAGCGCAATGCTCTCGTCAGCACTGTCATGCAATCGGTCGACCGGCTGTTCGGGGAAGGGGATCAGGCGACCGCCAAAGTGTTGCGCAAGCGCTTGGTTCAGGCCGGTTATTACAGCCCAACAGCTCCGGCGACGTTTCTGCTAATACGGGTCGGGGGCATGGCGGGTCTTGCGGCGATCGGGTTTCTCGTGGGGATCCTTTCGGATGATCATATCACCACGACATACATCAAGATGGTGGGCGGGGCAGGCATTGGCTACCTTGTGCCGCCGGTCATGCTGGACAAGATCATTGGCCAGAGAAAAGAACAGCACCGGCAGGGGTTCCCTGATTTTCTGGATCTGATGATCGTTTGCTGCGAGGCGGGCCTCAGCATGGAGGCCTCCATCAACCGGGTCTGTCGTGAAATGGCTGATGCCTATCCTTCACTCTCCGCCAACCTCTATTTTGCCACGCTGGAAATCCGTGCCGGACGAACCGTCAATGATGCTCTGATGAACCTGTCGGATCGTCTGATCATCGAAGAGGCGCGGACCTTTGCCACTCTTCTCCAGCAATCGGCAGAACTTGGTTCCAGTCTGATTGATTCATTGAAAATATACAGCGACGACATGCGCAACAAGCGCATGATGAACGCCGAGGAAAGGGCCAATGCCCTGCCAACCAAGATGATGATTCCAATGATGGTTTTCATCTTTCCGATATTGTTCATCATTTTGTTGTTTCCTGCCTACATGCGCGTCAAGGGTAGCTGGCAATGACAGGAATTATCAACCGCAATGGTCTGAAGCAGGCGTTTGTCTCTGCACGGACGCTTGTTCTATTCCTTGTTCTCATGCCTGTGCTGGCGGCCTGCCAGACCACGGATCAGGGTGCGGCCCTCAAGGGTGGCGATGCGGCATCAGTCACAGCAAGCACAGGCGGTGCGATTGACACTGCATCGCGGCCACTAGCGGGCGATGAGGATTTACGCCTGGGCAAAGAACATTTCCGCAATGCAAATTATGGACTTGCGGAGAAGCATTTCCGGCAGGCCGTCGAAGCGTCGCAAGACAATCTGGAGGGGCTGGTCGGACTTGCAGCGGCCTATGACCAGCTCGGACGCTTTGATCTCGCAGACCGGGCTTACAAGGAGGCGCTCCGTATTGCCGGGCCAACCTCGGCCATCCTCAACAACCGCGGCTATTCCTATTTTCTGCGCCGTGATTTCAAGCGTGCGAAACAGGATTTTGAGCTGGCGCTGCGCAAAGACCCCGAGAATACCATGGCACGCCGCAACATGGATCTGCTGCGCCGCCGGGTGTGATTCCAAAGGGTATATGATTGACCGACGGGGCGCTGACTCCATCCCTCTCCGCAAGGGGGATGGGATGAGTGCCGCGTCTTCAGAAACAGCGCTATTGACGCGCTGCCCGAAATGACATGACATTGCCCGAAGAAGGGCGGCGGCTTCCAAAGCAGCCCCCCAATCGGGGAGAACATCCGTGACATCTTTCTTTCGATCTGCTGCTGCTGTCTCCGTCATCGCATTCAGCAGCCTCGCTTCAGCGTGTCTTGCTCCTGCGCGGGCTGACAAGGCAGCCAATTCGATCCGTTTTGCTGTCGATCAGGCACCTGAAAGCATCGATCCCTTTTTCAACAACGTCCGTATCGGGGTCATTCTTGGCCAGCATGTCTGGGACACGCTGATCTATCGCGATCCCAACACCGGCGAATACAAGGGCCAACTCGCCACCGCCTGGAAATGGGTGGATGATACAACGCTGGAGATCGAGCTGCGCCAGGGCGTCAAGTTTCACAATGGCGAGGCGTTTGACGCCGATGATGTGGTCTACACGCTGAATTTTGTTTCGAAAGCGGACAGCAAGGTGGTGACCCAGAACAATGTGGACTGGATCGCTTCCGCCGAGAAGATTGACCAGTACAAGGTGCGCATCAGGCTGAAGCGGCCTTTTCCGGCCGCGATTGAATATCTCGCTGGTCCGGTGGTGATCCATCCCAACGAGTATTACGCCAAGGTTGGCCCTGCCGGCATGAACAGCGCTGCGGTTGGCTCCGGTCCTTACAAGGTCGTCGAGCATGCCATCGGTAAACTCGTGCGCCTTGAGCGCAACAAGGAGTATTTCAAGGACAGCCCCAAGCCGCAGCCGAAGATCGAGAAGATCGAGATCCGTTTCATCCCGGACCGTCAGACGCAGATGGCCGAGGTTCTTGCAGGTGGCGTCGACCTGATCATGAATGTTCCGCCCGATCAGGCAGCACAACTCAAGACAGTGCCGCATCTTGAGGTGAAAAGCGGCGAGACCATGCGTATCGTCTTTCTGAACCTCAACACACTGGAATCATCGCCAGCGCCGCAACTGCGCGACATCCGCGTGCGCCGCGCCATCCAGCATGCGATTGATCGTGAAACCATGGTGAAGCAGCTTGTGGGCGAGGGCGGTCGTGTCCTGAACGCGATCTGCTTTCCCGGCCAGTTCGGCTGCATCGATACCCAGGCACCGCGCTTCAAATATGACGTGGCGGAATCCAGGCGCCTGTTGGCGGAGGCCGGGCTGAAGGACGGCTTCGAGATGGATTTCTTCGCCTATCGCGAGCGTCCGCAAAGCGAGGCCATGGTCAATTATCTGCGTGCCGTCGGCATCAAGGTGAACCTGCGCTTCATGCAATATGCCGCGATGCGTGAGCAGATCCGTGGCCATAAGGCAGCAATCGCGCACCAGACCTGGGGTTCATTCTCGGTCAACGATGTTTCGGCCTCCACGCCGGTCTATTTCAAGTTCCTGCCGGACGACATCAACCGCGATCCAGAAGTGCGTGATCTTCTGGAAAAGGGCGATACTTCGGTGGAACCCGCCGCGCGCAAGGAGGCTTATGCCAAGGCGCTTGGCCTGATTGGCGAAAGGGCGCTAAGTGTTCCGCTGTATTCGCTCGTCACCTTCTACGTCATGGGCAAGGGTCTTGAGATGAAGACCTATCCCGATGAGATGCCACGTCTGTGGGAAGCGACGTGGAAGTGACAAGCACCAGCGTGTTGTCCCGAATCGTTTCCGGAGTAACGGATCAATGAATGTCGTGCGTCCTTCGAGGCTCGCGACCGCTCGCACCTCAGGATGAGGAACATCGTGTTCGCCGCTGGCCAAAACAGGTTTGCAAGACACAGTTCTCCTCATCCTGAGGTGCGAGCACAGCGAGCCTCGAAGGACGCACGAGGCATGTGCCAGGCGCGCGCGGTCACGCCATGCTGACCTACACCCTCAAGCGGATCGCGCTGGCCTTCGCCGTTGCTCTTGCGGTTTCGGCGGCAAGCTTCATGCTGCTCAGGCTTTCTGGTGATGTGGCGCTGGCCATCGCCGGAGAAGGCGCACGTCAGGCCGATATTGATATCGTGCGCAAGACCTATGGTCTCGACCGCCCGCTGATCGTGCAATACGCGGATTGGCTGGGGCGCATCTTCCAGGGTGATTTCGGCCAATCACTTTATTTCAAGACCAGTGTGGCTGGCCTGATTGCGTCCAAGATCGGCACCACGCTTCTGCTCGGTTTCTTTGCCATCCTTTTCGCCCTTGGCCTTTCCATCCCGCTTGGTGTTATTGCGGCGCTGCGGCCCAATTCATGGATCGACCGGCTGGCACTCAGCCTCGCTGTGATCGGGCAGGCTCTGCCGAATTTCTTCTTTGCCCTGCTGCTGGTTATGATCTTCTCGATCCAGTTGCGCTGGCTGCCAGTCTCGGGCAGCGGCACCTGGGCACATTTCATCATGCCGGCCGTGGCACTTGGCTATTACGCCACCCCGCCGCTGATGCGCCTTGTGCGCGCGGGGATGATCGATGTACTCGGCTCCGATTTTATCCGCACGGCGCATGCCAAGGGTCTGCCGCCTTCCCGCGTCGTCATCCGTCATGCCTTGCGCAATGCACTGGTGCCTGTGGTGGCGCTGGCGGCGGTTCAGCTCGGCTTTCTGCTCGGTGGCTCTATTGTCATCGAGACGGTCTTTGCCCTCGACGGGCTGGGCTACCTTGCCTATCAGTCGATCACGCACAAGGATTTCCCGGTGACGCAGGCCGTGCTGATGCTGCTCGCCATCAGCTACGTGCTGCTGACGCTGCTCGCCGACCTCGTCAATACCTGGATTGATCCGCGCCTGCGGGTGACGTCGTCATGAGCCTGATCCTCCCCGTTGATGAGGTGGCCGAAGTCCGCGCTCGCAAGAGCACGGGGCAACGCATTCTTGGCCACAAGGGCCTGATGGCTGGCATGATCATGTTGGCGCTGATCCTGTTTCTTGCGGCCTTCGCCTCGCTGGTTGCACCGCATGATCCTTATGCGCAGGATCTGACGAAGCGGCTGATCCCGCCGCTGTGGCATGACAAGGGCCAGTGGCTGCACCCCCTTGGCACCGACAATCTGGGGCGTGATTACCTCTCGCGCATGCTGCATGGCGCACGTATTTCGCTGCTGATCGGTTTTTCTGTAATGATCGTTTCCGGCCTGATCGGCACCACCCTCGGCTTGCTCGCGGGCTATTTCGGTGGGCGTATCGATCTGGCAATCACCTTTCTGCTGACAGCGCGTCTGGCCCTTCCTGTGGTGCTGGTGGCGCTTGCCGTGGTGGCGGCGGTGGGTGGATCGCTGATCGTGGTCATCCTGGTGCTGGGACTTTTGAAATGGGACCGTTTCGCCGTCGTCATGCGCGCCGCGACGCAGCAGGTGCGCGGGCTGGAATATATCAGCGCCGCCCGCTCCGTCGGCTCCACCACGCCGCGCATCATCCTTGCCGATGTGCTACCGAATGTGATGCCGCAGCTGATC
Source organism: Hyphomicrobiales bacterium (assembly GCA_031401875.1). Taxonomy (GTDB): domain Bacteria; phylum Pseudomonadota; class Alphaproteobacteria; order Rhizobiales; family Beijerinckiaceae; genus JADCCX01. The sequence goes on from JANNRX010000099.1 coordinate 14,773, forward strand.
GTGGTCGCAACCGTGGAGGCCGCGAGCGCAATCCTTCTGGAGGCAGCGCTGTCGTTTCTGGGCCTTGGTGTGCAACCGCCGCTGCCCTCCTGGGGCCTGATGATCTCGGAGGCCAAGGCCTACATGTTCTTTTCCTTCTGGCTGATCGCCATTCCCGGTGCTGCATTGGCGTTGCTGGTGCTGGCAATCAACCTGGTCGGAGACGGATTGCGGGATGTGCTGGCGCCAGACTGGGATTTGCAATGAGCCGAGAAAAACGATGAGCCGAGAAAAAGCGATCAACCGCGCCGTCGAAACCTACACCTCAGGTGTCTTCAAATCCGTGATGGCGCGGCGCATCGCCATTCCCACGGAAAGCCAGAACCCAGCGCGGGCGGCTGATCTCGCTCGTTATCTCACGGATGAGATGATCCCCGAAGTGACCGCAATGGGCTTCTCGACCGAGATCATTCCCAACCCCAAGCCGGGCCATGGCCCGTTTCTGCTGGCGGAGCGTATCGAAGCCCCCGGCGCGCTGACGGTGCTGGGCTACGGCCATGGTGATGTCATCCGTGGCATGGATGCGGAATGGGCGGATGGTCTCTCGCCCTGGGTGCTGGCCGAGAAAGACAAGCGCTGGTATGGCCGCGGCATCGTCGACAACAAGGGCCAGCATGCCATCAACCTCGCGGCGCTCAAAGCCGTGCTCGACACGCGCGGCAGGCTGGGCTTCAACGCCAAAGTTCTGATCGAGATGGGCGAGGAGATGGGCTCGCCCGGATTGCGGGAGCTGTGCCGCGATAACCGCGAAAGGCTGCGCGCCGATCTGCTGGTGGCCTCCGACGGCCCGCGCCTCTCTGCTGCTCGCCCGACCGTGTTCCTGGGCGCACGCGGCGGTTTCAATTTTGATCTGTGGATCGAGGCGCGCGAAGGCGGTCACCATTCCGGCAATTGGGGTGGACTGATTTCCAACCCGGCCATCGAGCTGGCCCATGCCATCGCCTGCCTCGTGGGGCCGACAGGGCAGATCCGGGTGCCGGAATTCGTGCCCACACATATTCCCGAAAGCGTCCGCCGTGCGCTCGCCGATATCGAGGTCACGTCCAACGATGGCGGCCCAGCGCTGGAGCCGTGGTGGGGCGAGCCGGGGCTGAGTCTTGCCGAAAAGGTTTTTGGCTGGTGCAATCTTGAGGTGCTGGCTTTCGAGGCGGGCAATCCGAAAGCGCCAGTCAACGCCATTCCACCGAAAGCCTGGGCGCGAATGCAGCTGCGCTTTGTCGTCGGTGTCGATACATCTGATATGCTTGGCACGCTACGTCGGTTCCTCGACCGGCACGGCTTCGCGCGTGTCCAGATCGCGCCATCGCGTGACGAGATGTTCGCGGCGACGCGGCTTGATCCTGATCATCCCTATGTGCGTTACGCCGTTGCCTCGATCACGCGGACCCATGGCCTGAAACCGGCGGTGCTGCCCAATCTCGGCGGCTCGCTTCCCAATGATATCTTTTCGGAGATTCTGGAGTTGCCCACGGTGTGGGTGCCCCATTCCTATCCCGCCTGTTCGCAACATGCGCCGGGAGAGCACATGCCGCTCTCGATCGTCAGCGAAGGGCTGGCGATCATGGCCGGGCTTTATTGGGACCTGGCGGAGATGCCACGGGTTTAGGGACAGTCGTTTTCAGAGTTTCGGCAACGGATGCGCCTTGCCGCGGTAATCCTTGATCAGGCCTGCCTCTGTGTCTACAGCAGATAATTCCAGTCTCGCCTTACCGTGGCCACCCGGAATATCCAGCACGTACTCCGGCTGGCACAGGCCGGAGAGTTTGCCGCGCAAGGCCTGAACGATCCGCTGCCCCTCGGGAATCGACAGCCGGAAATGCGACGTACCCGGTGCCAGATCGGGATGGTGCAGATAATAGGGTTTCACCCGGTTCTCGACAAAGCGCCGCATCAGCGCGGCCAGAGTCTCCGGATCATCATTGACGCCCTTGAGCAGGACCGTTTGCGACACAAGTGCCAGCCCCGCATCGGCAAGCCTGGCGATGGCAATTTCTGCGGCCGCCGTGAATTCGTTGGCATGGTTGGCGTGGATCGCCACATAGGTCGCCTTGCCTGACGCCTTGATGGCACAAATGAAGGCGGGCGTGATGCGAGCAGGATCAACCACAGGCACGCGCGTGTGCCAGCGGATCACCTTCACATGCGGGATGGCGGCGAGCCTTTGCGTGATCTCTGCGGCGCGGCGGGCGGACAGCATGAACGGGTCGCCGCCTGTGAAGATTACCTCCCAGATCGCAGGATGCGCGGCGATATAGGCGAGTGCCGCCTCAAGGGCTGCACCGGTGAGGCTGTTGCCGCCCGGCCCCACCATTTCCCGCCGGAAGCAGAAGCGGCAATACACCGGACAGGCATGCACCACCTTGAGCAGCACGCGGTCCGGGTAGCGGTGCACCACGCCTTCGAGCGGAGAATGCGCTGCATCGCTGATCGGGTCCATCAGCTCATGCGGCAGCGTGTTCAGTTCGGCTGCCGTGGGTATGAACTGGCGCAGCAGCGGATCAGCTGGATCATTCGCATCCATGGCTTTGAGTATGGCTGGTGTCACGGCGACGGCATAGCGGCTGGCCACCGCCGCAAGGCTGGCGAGGTCTTTCTCCGCCACAAGGCCTGCGGCATGCAGCCCGGCAATGGAGCGGATGGGGGAGGAAAGGGATATCTTGCGGTCCATGATCAGCACCCTTCCTGGAACGGATTGACGATAGGTGTCCAGAGCACATCGTCGATATGAATGGCCCCTGTCGCCAGCATTACGAGTCGATCAAAGCCGAGTGCTGCCCCGGAGGCTTCCGGCATGAGCGCAAGGGCAGCCAGAAATTCCTCATCCAGTGGATAACGCTCACCATAGATCCTCTGCTTGAGCACCATATCGGCCTCGAACCGCTGCCGCTGTTCTTTGGCATCTGTCAGCTCGCCAAAGGCATTGGCTAGTTCCACGCCGCAGGCATACAGCTCGAAGCGCTCCGCCACTTTCGTCGAACCCGGCTTGCGTCTGGCCAATGCGGCTTCCGGAATGGGATATTCCGTGAGCACCGTGGCGCGGCCGTTACCAATCATCGGTTCGATCTTTTCAACCAGTACCTTGCTGAAAATATCGGACCAGCTGTCATCCTCGGCAATACGGATACTGCGGCTTTGGGCTTGTGCTGCCAGATCATCGCGGTTGGTGGCCGTTCCATCCACACTGGCCAGCAGATCAATGCTGGCATAGGCATGAAAAGCATCGGCGACCGTGAGCACCTCCGGCGTTATCGACGGATCAATGCTTCGGCGCCGGAATGTGAAAACATCGCGGGCCGCGACCTCTGCCGCGATCTTCAGAAAGGCACCGCAGTCATGGATCAGCGTGTCATAGCTTTCCCCGGCGCGGTACCATTCCAGCATGGTGAATTCCGGCGCATGCAGTGCGCCCCGCTCGCGATTGCGGAAGACGCGGGCGAAATCGAAAATGCGGCGCTCACCTGCTGCCAGCAGCTTTTTGCAGGCAAATTCAGGCGAGGTATGGAGGTGCAGCTTGGCCACCTTTCCATCCATGCTGCGTAAATCTGTGGTGAAGGCATGCAGATGCGTTTCATTGCCCGGCGAAAGCTGCAACTGACCCGCCTCGATCTCCTGAAAGTCTTTTTCTTCCAGATAATGGATGATCGCGCGGCGAATCTTTCCGCGCATCAGCAGCCGTTCACGGCGCATGGCATGGTGTTCCTTGTTCCACCATGGCGGATGGGAGGGTGTCTCTGGGGTCATTTCACCGCAAAACCTCGATTGTTGCATGATCAGGGCTTTTCTTGCCCGCGTGAACCTGTCAGAGGAACGGCACTCCAATTCATGAAAAGCCTCCGCTGTTCTTCAGCAGGTCTCTTCAACCCAAGGACATGTCATGGTCAAGGTCATCGCGAGCTCGCTGCGCAGGGGAAATGTCGTCGAAATGGACGGACGTTTGCATACCATCATGACGGCGGATAACATTCACCCCGGCAAAGGAACACCCGTCACCCAGCTTGACATGCGCCGCATGCTCGATGGCGTGAAGGTTTCCGTGCGTTTTCGCACCACGGAATCGGTTGAGAAGGCCGAGCTGGATACCCGCGACTATCAGTATCTTTACCGTGAGGATGAGATCTTCCATTTCATGAACCAGGAGAATTTCGATCAGGTTCAGGTCAACATTGATGTCATCGGCGACGTGGCACCGTATCTGCTCGAAAACATGATCGTGCAGCTCTCGATGTATGATGATAACGCCGTTGCCATCGAGATTCCGAACAAGGTCACGCTGGAAATCGTTGATACCGAGCCAGTGACCAAAGGGCAGACGGCATCGTCATCCTACAAGCCTGCCATGCTGTCGAACGGCGTGCGCACGACAGTACCGCCCCACATCACGGCGGGTACGCGCATTGTCGTCAATACGATTGATGGTACCTATGTCGAGCGCGCCAAGGATTGAGAGCAGCCATCCCGCCTATTGATGATCGCGGAAATCTGGTTTGAAACGAGAGTTCCGGTCAGGTTTCGGCCAACGCGTCCAGCAATCCCGCCATATCACCTGGCAACTCACTCTCGAACCGCATCGTTTCCCCCGTCGTCGGATGTGCGAATCCTAGCACCGCAGCGTGCAAGGCCTGTCGGCCCAGTGTCTTCAGTGCAGCCTGCGCCTCGGGCTTGAGATGATTGGCCTTGGTCTTGAAGCCACCGCCATAGAGATCATCGCCCAGAAGGGGATGCCCAATGGAGGTCATATGCACGCGAATCTGGTGCG
>JANNRX010000100.1:0-7390 GCA_031401875.1 Hyphomicrobiales bacterium
CCTTCAGTGCCGCCTTGCCGGCATAAAGCGCCTGATCGCCCAGCTGCTGCTCGATGCGCAGCAATTGGTTGTACTTCGCGGTGCGGTCAGAGCGGGCGAGCGAGCCAGTCTTGATCTGGCCGCAGTTGGTGGCAACCGCGAGATCCGCGATGGTGTTGTCCTCGGTTTCGCCGGACCGATGCGACATCACGGCGCGGTATCCTGCGCGGTGCGCCATTTCCACGGCGGAAAGCGTTTCGGTCAAGGTGCCGATCTGGTTGACCTTGACGAGTATCGCGTTGGCGGTGCCACTCTTGATGCCCTTCGATAACCGCTCCACATTCGTGACGAAAAGATCATCGCCAACGAGCTGGCATTTTGTACCAACAGCGTCGGTCAATTGCTTCCAACCCGCCCAATCATCCTCGGACATGCCGTCCTCTATGGAAACAATGGGGTACGTGTCCACCAGCTTTGCCAGATACTTCACCTGCTGCTCGATCGAGCGCTTCTTGCCTTCGCCGTGATAATCATAAACGCCGTCCTTGAAGAACTCGGTCGCGGCGCAATCGAGCGCCAGATGCATATCCTTGCCGGGCTTGAAGCCAGCCTTCTCGATGGCACCCATGACGAAATCCAGTGCTGCCTCGGCCGAAGCAAGATTCGGCGCAAAACCGCCCTCATCGCCGACATTAGTGTTATGACCGCCGTCCTTGAGGAGCTTCTTCAGCGTATGGAACACCTCGACACCCATGCGCAGACCTTCCGAGAAGCTTGAGGCTCCCGTCGGCATGATCATGAATTCCTGGAAATCGATGGGGTTATCCGCATGCGCGCCACCGTTGATGATATTCATCATCGGCACCGGCAGTACCCGCGCCGAGGAACCGCCGACGTAACGATAAAGCGGCAAACCGCGCGATTCTGCCGCCGCTTTCGCCGTCGCCAGAGAGACACCAAGAATGGCGTTCGCACCTAGCTTCTTCTTGTTCTTGCTGCCGTCCAGCCGGATCATCACGTCATCAACGGCAACCTGATCTTCGGCGTCCATGCCGACGATGGCATCGTGGATCGTTGTCATGACGTTGTCGACCGCTTTGGTCACGCCTTTGCCGTGGTAGCGCTTGCCTCCGTCGCGCAGCTCAGCAGCTTCATGCGCGCCGGTTGATGCGCCCGACGGCACCGCTGCGCGACCAAGGCAACCATCCTCCAGCACCACATCAACCTCGATCGTCGGATTGCCGCGGCTGTCGAGAATTTCGCGGGCGATGAGATCAACAATTGCAGTCATGGGAGCGTGCCTTTCGAAGTGGAAAACTGCGGCATCATCCGCAAACCCTGTGCAGGGGCTTGTAGACGAGCCCTGCATCGGCGAAAAGCCTGTGAGGCGAAAATAACGCAGGAGCGATCCACCACCATGGCCGCAAAACCAGAAACGCAATTGCTCGGCAAGCATGCCGACATTCCGCTGTCACCAGAGCAGGCGACACTGGAGCGCGTCCCCAATCCGCATCCGGATGCGGATTATGTGGCGCGCTTCACCTGCCCGGAATTCACCTCTATCTGCCCGGTGACGGGACAGCCGGATTTCGGCATTCTGGTGATTGATTATGTGCCCGGCAAATGGCTGGTCGAATCCAAGTCCCTGAAACTTTACCTCACCAGCTTTCGCAACCACGGCGCGTTTCACGAGGATTGCACGGTAGGCATCGGCAAGACCCTGACCAAACTCCTGAAACCACGCTGGTTCCGCATCGGTGGCTATTGGTATCCGCGAGGTGGCATTCCCATCGATATCTTCTGGCAGACCGGGGATCTTCCCAAGAACGTGTTCCTGCCAGACCAGGGTGTTCCGCCTTACCGGGGGCGGTAAGATCAGCCGGTTTTTTGCAATCGCAGCATGGGTCCGCTGACAAGGCCAAGGACCAGAAGCACACCGGCATATACCAGCAACGTGCTTTCAAGCGCCATGACCTGCCGCAGAGCCGCCAGCGAAACGGGCCCCAGAGCTGTTCCAACAAAAAGGGAGCAGGCAAAAATCGCCATGGCGGAACTGCGCGCTGTGGCTGAAAGTTCGGTCGCCTGGGTCTGATATGTGCTGTGGATCAGATAGAAGCCGAAGCCATAAAAACCAAACAGAACAGGCGCGGTCCAGCGCGGCAATGGCAGGGCAAGCGTGATCAGGACAACAGCCACGATGACGCCGCCCGTGACTGCCATATGCCAGGGGCCAAGGCGCTCCACCAACGGGCGCGCGATGAGCGTATAGGCCAATCCACCGACGCCAAAGACCGCGAGGGCCATGCCCGCTTCCGCCGAACCAACGGCACCACGGTTCTGCAAAAGTTCGGCCGCGAAAGGAAAGATGGCAAAAATCGCCAGCGATTCGATCATTACCAACAGGCACAAGCGCCAGGCCAGAGGATTGGCCAGAACCTCGCGATAGCGGCCAAGCACAGAGGCGGGATCAAGTGCTGAACGCACCGCTTTTGGCCTCGGCTTGAGCAACATGAAAACCATTAGAGAGGTCACGCCCGCAATCACGCTTGCTGCAACGAAGGCCATGCGCCAGCCCGCATAATCGCCGATCAGACCCGACATCAGCGATCCGCAGACCTGCCCTGTGACCATCAATGCCAGCAATCGTGACAATGCGACCTGCCGGCTGGCCATTGTAACACGATCCGCCACAGCGGCCATTGCAACCGGAATGATCCCTCCCGCTGCAATACCGGCCAATCCACGCAAAAGGGCCAAACTCTGAAAATCAGGTGCCAGAGAAGCCAGAAACTGAAAAAAAGCCAGCACAGCCAATGCAATGGCAATGATGCGCACTTTGCCAAATGAATCCGCCACTGGCCCGATGAAGGGCTGCCCGAAGGCATAGGACAGCGTGAAAACCGGCACCAGCATGGCAATCTGTGTCAAGCCGATGTCAAAGCCTGCCGCCATCAGGGGAACAATGGGATCCACCAGGCGCATGGAAATCGTGCTGGCAAAACAGGACAAGCCAAGCACGGCCACCAGAAGATTAAGCGATGCAGGGGGATGTGCGGATGGCGGGTTGGCAGGAGTAGGATCCGGTGGTTCCGTATCCGCCATCTCAGCGGGCCTGGATCGCTGAGATCTTGGTGAGACGATCAAACGCCATCAACTGTTCGAGCAGCATGGGCATGTCATCGAGGTGCATCATGTTTGGCCCATCGGAGGGCGCGTTGTCAGGGTCCTGATGCGTCTCGATGAAAACGCCTGCGATTCCCACTGCAACTGCTGCACGGGCCAGCACAGGCACCATGCGCCGGTCGCCGCCCGAGGATGTTCCCTGCCCGCCCGGCTGCTGCACGGAATGGGTCGCATCGAAGATCACCGGCGCGCCGGTTTCCGCCATGATCGGCAGCGAACGCATGTCTGAAACCAGCGTATTGTAACCGAAGGATGCGCCGCGCTCGGTCAGCATCACGTTGGGATTGCCAGCTTCCGTAATCTTGGCGGCGACATTCTTCATATCCCAAGGTGCCAGAAACTGCCCCTTCTTGACATTGACAACCTTGCCGGTCCTTGCAGCAGCCACCAGCAGATCGGTCTGGCGGCAGAGAAAAGCAGGGATCTGGAGAATATCGACGGCATGGGCAACATCTGCGCAATGAGCGGGCTCGTGCACATCGGTCAGAACCGGCAGACCAAGCGTGTCGCGCAGTTCTGCAAATATCGGCAGCGCTTTTTCCATGCCAAGACCGCGTTGACCCCTGCCACTGGTGCGGTTCGCCTTGTCATAGGAGGATTTATAGACGAGGCCTATGCCCAGCTTCGCTGTCATTTCCTTGAGCGCACCTGCCATGTCAAACGCGTGTTGGCGGCTTTCAAGCTGGCAGGGACCAGCGATGAGAGCCAGTGGCAACGCATTTGCAAATCGGACATTTCTGACAGTAATTTCGTTATTGATAGACATTTTTGAATGGTAACTCTCAACTATCTGGCGCTAATCCGGCGATAAACCGGGATCATCTCATTTAAGGTCGAGCCGCTGCTTTTCACACAAAACCCGGCTGGAACCGGCACATAACCGCTCAGAATGGTCGCGTGCGGCAGGCATGGACCAAACTGGATCGCGCATTCCACCGGATCGGTGTAGACCGAATTCGAGTGTTGCGCCACGCCTTTGGCCTGCGCAAAAACCGCGCGGCAGAGCCCCTGCGGCAGCTTCTCAAGGCAATGCTCTTCTGATCGTACGACATTTCCGCCCACGCACTCGCCTGTGAAAGCAAGATAGGCCATCACGCCAACAATGCCGGCAAGGATCAGGAGTGTGATCGCCTTGATCATGCATTCCCCTCTTCGAAGACCAGCAGAACGCCGAATGCCGCCCCTGATGGCACAAGAATGCGCCCTTTCTCGCGCCGGTGCGGCACGTTGTTCTTGCGCAAGCACAATTCCGCCGTGCCCAGGCTTTTGACAGTCAGTAACACAGCGGCAAAATGGCCGTGCTTGCCATTAAAAAGCACAGGATCATCACCCAAAACGGCCCGCGCTCCTTCCGGCTTCCAGATCGAAAGGATGCCATGGCGCGTTTTCAGTGAAACGCCGAGGTTTTTTTCAGCATAGGGCGTGCCACCGGCAAACGCCTTGACAAAGCCAAGCGATGCTTCGGGCCTGTCGTGTACCACCACCACCCGCGAAACACCGGTCACCGTGTTCTCGTGAACCTGATTGGCAGGGTTCCAGAAACTCTCGGGATAATGCTGCTGGCAGCTGAAAAAAGACAGATCTGGCAAGGCGGAAGGCGTGGCGAAAGCCAATGTGAAAGCCACGTCCGTCTCGCTGCCATCCGGCCGTTTTGCCTTGCGCCCGAAATGAAAGGGCGCATAGTCGCCAATGCCCGCCTGCCGGAACCACGCCGCATCCGCTTGTGCGTCGGGGCTGTCGAGCACCAGCATGGACATGCCATCGCCCTCGTGTTCCAATCTATCAGCCACATGGGTACCGAAGGAAAAATGACGCGGCGTATGTGCGGGCGGAACCGCTGTCTTCCCAAGGGTGATCAGCTCAAGAAACGCGCCATCGAATTGCACGATCCTGTTCTCGGTGCCCCAGGGATGGATATTGCGCGCGCCGACCTGAAAGCCAAGGCGCTCATAAAAAGCGGCTTGCGCCTCAAGATCGCGGGCTGGCAAGACGAGATGGTCAATACGGCGGGTGGAGGTCAAAACACTCATCTGCAAGGGTTAACAGGCGGAAGGCAAAAGGGAAACGGGAGAAATACAAAGGTCTCTTCTCTCGCGCTCCCCTCGGCACAAGCCGTTATGCCATTTCAACAACCTGGCCATCTTTCAGTGTCACGCGTCGGTCCATACGGCGCGCCAGCTCGACGTTATGCGTCGCGATCAGTGCTGCAAGGCCGGATGCTTTCACAAGCGCAATCAAGGTGGCAAAGACATGCTCCGCCGTATGGGGATCAAGATTGCCTGTCGGCTCATCCGCCATCAGAATGCGCGGCGCATTGGCCACAGCGCGGGCGATGGCAACACGTTGCTGCTCCCCGCCTGAAAGTTCAGCCGGGCGATGTTCCAGCCGCGCACCAAGGCCGAGGAAAGCCAGCAATTCCTTTGCACGCGCATCGGCTATTGTCTTGCCATGTCCCCGGATCAGTTGCGGCATGGCGACATTCTCAAGCGCGGAAAACTCCGGCAGCAGGTGATGAAACTGATAGACAAAGCCGATCTCGGTGCGGCGCATTGAAGTGCGTCCCGCGTCATCGAGCTGGGCCGTCGGCTTGCCACCAATGAAAACCTCGCCACCATCCGGCCGCTCCAGCAGGCCTGCGAGATGCAGCAATGTTGATTTTCCAGCACCCGATGGTGCGACCAGTGCCACCGCCTGCCCCGGATGCAGCACAAGGTTTGCGCCTGTCAGAATAGCGAGCGCCTGATCGCCATCGCCGTAGCGGCGCTGCACATCAACGAGCTGAAGGGCGGCTTCACTCATAACGCAAGGCCTCGACCGGATCGAGCTTTGAGGCTTTCCAGGCCGGATACAGGCTCGCCAGCAAGGATAAGACTACGGCCATGATCACAACGATGATCACTTCGCGCCAGTCGATCACGGAGGGAAGCTTGCTGAGGAAATAGAGCGTTGCCGGGAACAGGTCGCGCCCTGCAACCCACGAGAAGAAATTCTTCAGCCCATCAATGTTATTGGCAACCAGCACGCCTATGGCGAGGCCCGCCACCGTGCCAGAGAGCCCGATGGTAGCACCTGCCATCAGAAACACGCGCAAGACAGAGCCTTGCGTCGCCCCCATGGTGCGCAGGATGGCGATATCCCGTGATTTCGAACGCACCAGCATGATCAGGCCTGAAATGATATTCAGCGCTGCCACCATGATGATCAGGGTGAGGATGATGAACATCACGTTGCGCTCTACCTCCAATGCCCCAACGAAGGTCTGGTTGCGGATTTTCCAGTCGCTGGTGATGATCGGTCGTACTGCCACCTCGATAGCCACTTGCGAAATGCGTTCGGCCTCTTCGGGATTGTCGATGGTCAATTCGATGGTGGTCGCTTCCCCTTCACGGTCGAAATAGACCTGCGCCTCGTTGAGCGGCATGTAGACGAAAGCCGTGTCGAATTCCGACATGCCGATCAGGAATACAGCCGAGACATCATAGACCTTGCGCCTTGGCGTCTGGCCAAAGGGTGTGGCGGCCCCGTTGGGCGAGAGCAGCGTGATCTTGTCGCCGACACGGATGCCAAGCTGATCAGCAAGGCGTTGGCCGATGGCCACCCCCTCGCCGCTGTCAAAATTATCAAGTGTGCCGGCGCGGATGTTCTTGGAAATCGTCTCCAGCCGCTTGATATCAGCCTCACGCACGCCCCGAACCAGCGCACCGGTTGATGCAAAGGGAGAGGACACCAGCACCTGTCCGTTGATCACTGGAATAGCCTGCCGCACGCCTTTGATCTGCTCGAAGCGCTTGGATAATTCGTCATAATCGGTCAACGGCTGATCCATTGCCTGCACGAAGACATGGCCGCTGATACCAAGAATCTTGGAAATCAGCTCCTTGCGAAAGCCGTTCATCACAGACATCACGATGATCAGTGCTGCAACGCCCAGCAGAATGCCCGCAAAAGAAAAGCCCGCGATAACCGAGATAAAGCCTTCCTTCCGGCGCGGCCTGAGATAGCGGAAGGCCAGCATGCGCTCGAAGCCCGCGAAAGCCTTCGGCGGAGAGGGTGTGGTGGCAGGGCTAAGGTCGGTCATGCGTCTCTTTCCCTTCTCCCCTTGCGGGAGAAGGTGCCTGCCGGATGGCAGGCGGATGAGGGGTCGCGTAGCCGTCTCAGAACCGAGCAACCCCTCATCCGTCATACTTTGCATGACACCTTCTCCCGCAAGGGGAGAAGTGAAAGAGAC
>JANNRX010000101.1:0-17491 GCA_031401875.1 Hyphomicrobiales bacterium
CGATGTGATGACACCAGGAAGTTGCAGGGGTGAGCCGTTCCCGGCGGCTCCATTGCGTTGTTCCGCAGGCTGCGGGGACGCGGCCCTTGCAGCAGCAGGGCGGATTGCGGCCTGTGATGCAGGTGTCTCAAATCCGGGAACACTGGTCCTCAAACCCGTCGGCGCGAGTGCGGAGGCGGATGCCGGCAGGCCCGGAATGGCCCCCGCTGGCGGGGTGACTGCGACGCTGACCGGCTGGGCGCGCCTGCCGCCTGGTCCCAGAGCCACGGCAGTGCTGCCCGGTGCGCGGCCGAGATAAACCGCAACAGGGGTGATTCCCGTGCGTGGCCCAAGGACGGCTCGCCCGCTGGTCGAGCGGACGCCCACACTGCGCTGCACAGCCGGCGTGCTTTGTGTGGCAAAGAAAGCGAGAGCGGAGCCACCCGCCATGCTTTCACCACCCACGGAATCGGCAATCAGCGAGCCGCTGTAATCGGAATCATCCGCGAGAATCACGCCCTTGCGCCGACCACTGCCGCAGATCTCGTTGCGCATGTCCGGCGCATTGCTCAGGCCGGAAGCGGGAAGCGTTTGCAACGTCTGTCCGTTGCCGTTCCAGCTGGCGAAACCCTGATCCAGCAGCTGTGCCGAACGGGCCACCCTTTCGCCGCCAGAACTGGCCCCCAGAACGACAGTGATCAGCGTCCGGCCCCCGCGTGTTGCGGTGGAAACGAGGTTGAAGCCGGAGGCGCAGACAAAACCCGTTTTGAAGCCTGTTGCGCCGGGATAGCGTCCGATCAGTCCGTTGGTATTGTTCAGCACCCGGTTGCCAAATTGCACGGCACCGATGCCCCAATAATCCCGATGCTCGGGAAATTCGCGCAGCATGGCCATGGCCAGAACCGCAAGATCACGCGCCGAGGTCTGATGTCCGGGCAAGTGGAAACCATGCGGATTCATGAACCGGGATTCATTCATGCCGAGGCGGCGAGCCTCCGTATTCATCATGGCGGAGAAACCATCGACCGAGCCACCCAGCGCTTCGGCGACGACCACGGCAAGGTCATTGGCCGATTTGACCATCAGCACCTTTAGCGCATTGTCGAGCGTGATCTCCTGGCCGGGCCGGATACCGAGCTTGCTGGGCTTCTGCCGTGCGGCATTGGCGGAGGCTATCAGAGGCGTATCCAGCGTCAGTTGTCCGGCCTTGACGGCACGAAGTGCCACATAGGCCGTCATCATCTTGGTGGTGGAGGCCGGATTCCACGGTCGCGTTGCATCCTCCGAGAGGAGCACATTGCCGTTGGCCATATCCACAACCAGAAACGGGGCCTGTGCCTTTGCCGCCGATGCAAAGCCCGCCAAGGCCACAAAGGCAGACACGGTGACCAAAAACGGACGAGGAAAGGAAGAGGAAAAGACCAAAATCAGACCCGATGCTTGCCATGGAAGGCGATTGCGATTGAAAAAGACGAACGACGCAAAGCTTATACAGCCTAAACTACATGCGTCGCGCCCTCATGGGAAGCCTCCACGACGACAGGGCTGGATTTGACGGCAATAGAGGCGCTAGTGTGGCGCAGTCTACAGCTTTGCCTCTCTCTTGCGCTTCTGGTGCCTTGTGTCGTTTCTCTGGATACCCATCACGCTGATTGCCGCAGCAGCACAAACCGCGCGCAACGCCACCCAGCGCAGCCTGACAGAGAGCATCGGCATGGTGGGGGCCACGCAGGTGCGTTTTCTCTACGGCTTGCCCTTTGCGCTGATCTTCCTGCTGGCTGTCTGTCTCATCAGTGGCACGACTCCGCCCGCGCTTTCATTGGCCGTATTTCTCTTTGCTCTTGCAGCGGCCCTCTTCCAGATCCTCGCGACCGTGCTGATGCTGACTGCCATGCAGACAAAATCGTTTTCGGTGACCACGGCCTACATCAAGACCGAGCCCATCCTGACGGCAATCGTTGGCTTTCTGCTGCTGGGCGATTCACTCACGCTGCTCAAGGTGGTAGGAATCCTTGTGGCGTCAACTGGCGTCGTGCTGATGACGGTGCGGGTTGAGAGCGTCAAGGCATTGCTGGTGGAAGCAAGGCCCGCGCTGATCGGTATTGCGGCTGGTGCCTGTTTCGGCATGTCGGCGGTTGCGTTCCGGGGTGCGATTCTGGAATTGCCGTCCGGTGGCTTCGTGCTGCGCGCCACCACCATTCTGGCGCTTGGTCTTGCGATCCAGACCATATTGCTGCTGGCGTATCTGCTGCTGTTTGACCGTGTGTCGCTGATCAAAAGCCTTGGTGTATGGAAGGCCTCGCTGCTGGCGGGGTTTCTCGGCGCTTTTGCCTCACAATTCTGGTTCCTGGGTTTTGCTTTGACATCTGCCGCCAATGTCCGCACGCTTGCCCTCGTCGAGGTGTTTTTTGCGCAAATCCTGTCGCGAAAGATCTTTGCAGAAACGCTTTCCCCTCGGGAATATTGCGGCATGGCCCTGATGATCATCGGCGTCGGGATGGTGCTGATCAACGCCTGAACCCTTTCGTGTTACGAAAAGACGGAGAAGAACATGGCTTCCATCGCATTCATCGGACTGGGCAATATGGGTGGTCCCATGGCAGCCAATCTTGTGGCGGCCGGTCATCAGGTCACGGGTTTCGATCTGGCTGAAGCTTCCTGCACCGCCGCAAGGGAGGCGGGCGTCACGATCGCGGCTTCCGCCAATGCCGCCATCACGGGGGCTGATACCGTGATCACCATGCTACCCGCGGGCAAGCATGTCCGTGCGGTCTGGAGCGAACTGCTGGCGCTCGCACGGCGCGGAACAATATTCATCGACTGTTCCACGGTGGATGTCGAGAGCGCCAAGGCTGTGCATGCCCTGGCCTTGGCGGCAGGCATGGCCTCGCTGGATGCGCCTGTCTCCGGCGGCACTGGTGGTGCCAAGGCTGCAACGCTCACCTTCATGGCGGGAGGTGATGACAAGGCTTTCGCCATTGGCAGGCCAATCCTTGAAGCCATGGGCAAAAAGATCATCCATTGCGGTGGAGCGGGCGCGGGCCAGGCCGCCAAGGTCTGCAACAACATGATACTCGGCATCTCGATGATTGCCGTCAGCGAAGCCTTCGTGCTGGCTGAAAAGCTGGGGCTTTCGCATCAGGCGCTGTTTGATGTCGCCTCGACATCCTCAGGACAATGCTGGTCACTGACCACCTATTGCCCGGTCCCCGGCCCGGTTCCGACCTCCCCCGCCAACAACAGCTACAAGCCGGGTTTTGCGGCAGAACTGATGCTGAAGGACATGCGCCTGAGCCAGGAAGCGGCACTCGGTGTGGGCGCCGTGACACCGATGGGCGCGGCAGCGGCACAGCTCTATGCGCTGTTCAACACCGATGGGCACGGTACCACGGATTTCTCCGGTATTATCAATTTTCTGCGGGGAATGGACAAATCTGCGGTTTAACCACGCAGGTTGTTTAATCGATCAAGCCGCTGATCGCCTGCCGAAGGTTACCCTGGGCTGATTGCAGCGCCTTGACAGCATCATCCCTGTCGTGGCCAAGCGCAATCAGTGTCGCAAGCTTGATATCATTCTGGGCCAAGGCAAGAGCCTTGCTGGCACTAGCCTGATCGCATCCCGTCAGATCGACCAGCATCCTTTCGGCGCGCCCCCTCAGCTTACTGTTGGCCATGCGCATATTGACCATCATGCCGCAATAAACGCGACCGAGCCGCAGCATGATGCCGCTGGAGATCAGATTGAGGACAACCTTCTGGGCCGTACCAGCCTTCATGCGCGTGGAACCTGCGATCTGCTCGCTGCCCGTCGGGATCAGCACCGGATAGCGCGCCACTGTCAGCAACGGCGTCCATGCATTGTTGGCAATGCCGATGGTGAGAGCTCCCAGTTCTGTTGCCCGGTTGATGGCGGCAACCGTGAAGGGCGTGGTGCCACTGGCCGCCACACCGATCACCACATCGCAAGGAGTGATCACGAGCGCATCCATCCGCCTGAGCGCAGCCTCGATGTCATCTTCAGCGCCTTCGATGCTGGCCATCAGGGCGCTGTCACCACCGGCCATGGCGAAGGCGACGCGCTCCAGTGGCCAATCGAATGTGGGCGCAAGTTCTGCACCATCCTGTACCGCGACACGGCCCGAAGTGCCTGCGCCGACATATACAAGGCGCCCCGTTTCACCCAGCGCGAGGGCTGCAGCTTCGGTCGCTGCCGTCATCTCTGGCAAGGCCTGCCTGACTGCGGCAACAGCGGAGAGTTGGCCCTCCCACATCGCCTCGATGGCATTGGCAAGCGGCCAGGCATCAAGATCTCGGAAGCGTGGATCAACGGTCTCGGTCGCCATGAACAGATCTCTCGCAAGGCAAAGCATTGTTTCTTGCAAAGCCTGAACAGCATATGCCCTGATTCGCGCTTGCTTCTCTATGCGCAAGCCGTTCCAGCAACACTTGCTGTCGCATGACCTTCCCTTTTGCCTTGGCGCTCCGCATAGTGTTGCATCCATGCTGTCCCTGAAAGCGCTTCCCGCATGTCCGCTGCCGAAAGACAACACTCTGCGCACGATCTGACGATTGCGACCGAGCGTCTCTTCGACGGTGAAAATTTTCAGGAAAACCGCCGCGTCAGCATTCGCGACGGGATCATCCGCGATGTTTCGCCCGATACCGGCGCTGTGCCGCCTGGCGCATTCCTGCGCATGAAGCCCGGCGTAACCCTCGCGCCCGGTCTGATCGACCTGCAAGTGAATGGCGGCGGCGGTGTGCTGCTCAACGATGATGTCTCGCTCGCGGCGATCAGAACCATCGCCGAGACGCATCACCGCTTTGGCGTGACAGGCCTGTTGCCAACGCTGATCACCGACAGCAACGATCGTCTGGAGAGGCTTGCCGCCATTGCCAGTGAGGCCATGACGATTCCCGGCGTTCTTGGCTTTCACCTTGAAGGGCCGCATCTGAACCGCCAGCGCCGAGGCATTCATCCCGAACGGCATATCCGCCCCATCACCAGCGCCAGTCTTGCACTGCTGGCGCGGTTTGGCCGCATCGGGCGTTCGATGGTGACCGTGGCACCCGAATGCCTTCATCAAGGAGCCATCCGTATGCTGGTGGACGCAGGCCTGCGCGTCAGCATCGGCCATAGTGAGGCCACAGCTGCGCAAATGCGTGCGGCTGTCGAGGAGGGTGCAAGCAGCGTCACCCATCTTTTCAATGCCATGCGACAGATGACACCCCGAGAACCAGGCGTTGTCGGTGCAACTCTTGCCGATGATGGTCTGTTTGCCGGCATCATCGCGGATGGGCAGCATGTAGCCCCTGACAATCTCAGGGCAGCGTGGAAAGCCAAGGGTACAAACCGTCTCATTCTGGTGTCAGATGCGATGGCGCTGGTGGGTACGGACAGGACGTTCTTCCCATTGCAAGGGCGGCTGATCACACTCACTGAAGGTCGCCTGACCGATGAAACCGGCACTCTGGCTGGCGCACACCTCGAAATGCTGGCCGCCGTGCGCAACATGGTTTGCCTTGCAGGTGTGCCACTACGCGATGCGCTGGTGATGGCCTCAGGAACGCCCGCTGCGTATCTCGGCCTGGGCGACCGTCTGGGTGCCATCAAACCGGGTTATCAGGCCGATTTAATGGCGTTTGACAGGGATTTCCAGCCTCAGCCGCACCTGACAACAGGTTTGGATGCGGGCTGAGGCTCAATTACGGCTTGATGGTGATTATCAAAAATGCAGAATTTTGTCTCGTGAGAACAGCATTCTCCGCCTCCTGTTTTTCTGCAGGTAAAAATATTTTTTGGAAGCTTCCAGCTCGTTTGTTGATTGCCGACACAGTAATTACGGCGAAAGTTGTTACTCTGAAACAGGAGGCTCATTCATGATGGCCGAGATTGCCCCCGATCATCCACGATATGGCAAGCCAGCCACCGTTTTGAAGTCAAAACGCTGATCGATCACACAGGGCGAAAGGCCGGACAGTTGTTCGATCTTTTCTCGCCCGAGGAATGTGCAAACTACCTCACAAACTCAGGATAGGCGTCCGTCTAAAACCGAACAGCAACTTTGTCGCGTTGGCTTATGTCTGTACAATGACGGTATCGGACTTTTTTTGGACGTTGCGCATCCTCTTGAACAATCCTGCCCGGACGACTTCTTTCAGCTATTTGCCCTCGCTGTCGCCAGCGCCCCGACCGCCTCGGCTGTCGCGGCTGAAAGGGTCCAGCCCAGATGCCCGTGGCCGGTATTGTAGAGCACACGCGGGTTTCGGCCGCGGCTTACGCGGGGTAGCATATCGGGCATCATCGGGCGAAGGCCCGCCCATGGCACGCTGTGGCGCGTGCTCATGCCCGGAAAATGCAGACGGCACCAGTCGATCAGTGGGGTGATGCGCGAGGCTCGGATGTCCCTGTTGTAGCCGTTGAACTCCGCTGTTCCTGCCACACGAAAGCGCGACTTGCCCAGGCGGCTCGTGACGATTTTCGCCTTGTCGTCGAGCAGGCTTACCCAAGGCGCGGCGTCCTGGTCGGCCTTTTCCGTCAAGCTCACTGTGATCGAGTAGCCCTTGACCGGATAGACATTGACCCGGTCTCCGAAACCCATCGCAATCTGGCGGGACATCACGCCTCCGCAGACCACGACCTTGTCGAAGGTGAAAATCTCTTGCGGCTGGGGCGCACCATCCATCGTTGGTTCTGTCGAGCGGGTGACGAGCGTCACCTGATCGACGCTGGCATCAGTGGAAATGATGTCCGTTGCAAATTTCATTGTGACGCCAAGGCGCTCGCAAGCCTTGGCAAGACCATTGGTGAACTTGTGGATGTCACCCGTGAAGTCGGACGGCGTGTAGAAGCCGCCATGATAATTGCCGCGCAAGGTGGGTTCGATCGTGCGGATCTCCTCCGGTGTTACGGCACGCCGCTCCAGACCGCCTTTTGCGAGAAGTGCCGTCACCCGTGCGGCTGACTCGAAATCCTTCCTGCTTTCATAGAAGTGGAGAATGCCGCGCTCTTCACAGTCAAAATCGATGCCTTCATCCTCAGCCATTTTTTTCAAATGCGCCCGTGCTTCGATGGCAAGCCGCGCAGTGGTCACGGTGTTCTCCTCGTAACGCGGGATGGCGGCGATGAACTCGCCCATCCACGAGATCTTGTGCCAGGACGGTGTCGGATTCACCAGCAAGGGCGCACCGGGTGACATCATCCATTTCATGCCTTTCAGCACCGTTGCCCAGCTGTTCCAGACCTCGGCGTTGGACGCAGACAACTGGCCGCCATTGGCAAAGGATGTCTCCATGGCAGCATAGGGGTGGCGATCAAAGATCGTCACGCGGCAGCCGCGACGGGCAAGATTATAGGCCGTCGTGATGCCGGTGATGCCAGCGCCAATGACGGCGACTGTCGAGGTGTCGGAAGTGGACATAGGGTTTCTCCTCCCGCGACGCGCGCAGGTCGAAGCCCCCTCTGTCATTGGCCTGAGAGCATCACCGGGACCGGTTATCGATCCAGCGGTTTACACCATCGGCGGGAACTGCTGTTCCGCTTTTCAGAGTTCAAATATAGGCGCGGTTCCTGGGCCTGAGAGTTTCCGGGGCGGTTGCTCCTTCGGCGCCGACCGGTTGCCCGATCGAACTCTTCCGCAAGATTCATATTACCGAAGTGGCTTGGTCTGTCAATATAGTTGCAACTTGCAACAAGCTAGAGCTTTGGCTTTCGTTTACCCAAACTTCCTGTGTTCATCTCGGGATAGCGCCTGCCGATTTCCTCAATGTAGCCCTGCTGCACCCAGGCTTTCACCCGATCTATTGCAGCCAGAAACACCTCACGTTCCTTGTCGGGAAGCGGCTTGAGCATAAGGGCCTCCAACTCGACCGTGAGCGGATCGGCTTGATCGCAGAGCGCTTTGCCCTTGGGCGTCGTTTTCAACGTGAACACCCGAGCATCCTCCGGACTGTTCGTTCGTTCAATCAATTGGGCTTTAATCAGGCTCGACAGAATACGGGACGTCAGGCTGCGGTCAAACTTTGTCGAAGCTGACAAGGCGGTGAAAGTGACGCCGGGCGTTGATCGGACAAGGCGCAGGACACGCAACTCCCGCACGCTCCATCCAAAGCGTGTCTCAAAGATTCGGTTTGCACTCCCGATACCGTCTTCGGTGATCGACGACAGATGATATGTCAGCGAGCGTTCGAGCATGCATTCTCCCGTTTTTCCGAGCCTGATTCGCTACGCTGAACTCGAACGCAGCCTCTTTCACAACAGGTGATGCCGGTGGAAACAGTATACGCATTAGGTATGATTGATTGCAAATTTCAATAGTTGCAATTCGCAACAAAAAGACGATGCTATTGCTCGATCGATGGTCGTGCCGGAGGAGCTGCACATCATCGCGGGAGTTGTCCATGGTTACGATCAGGAGCCCAAGAGAATTCTACGCCGGTGCGATCTATATCGCCTTCGGAATGCTGGGCCTTTGGTTTGGGTGGCTGTATCCGATGGGAACAGCCGGGCGAATGGGCGGGGGCTATTTCCCGAAAGTTCTGTCTGGTCTGTTGATCCTGTTCGGCCTTATCGCATTGTTTCGTGGCGTCACCGTTTCCGGTCAGCATCTGGCTCCTCTGCGTCTGAAACCGCTAGCGCTGATCATTGCGGCCTGCTCGCTGTTTGGTCTGCTGCTCCAGCCGGTTGGCCTGATCGGGGCATTATTCCTGCTCACTGTCATGACTGCGATGGCAAGTCAGGAGTTCCGTTGGAGCCCTGTCGCGCTGGCGGGGGCGCTCGCCCTCGTGGCTGCATGTGCAGGCGTCTTCGTCTGGGGCCTGTCCGTTCCCATGCCGCTCATTGGCAGCTGGTTTGTTCGAAGCTGAGGTGCCGCATGGAAATGTTTGACAATCTTTGGCTTGGCTTTTCGGTTGCAGTGACGCCGACAAACCTCATGTGGTGTCTCATCGGCGTGTTCCTCGGGACGGCGATTGGTGTCCTGCCAGGCCTCGGGCCATCAGCGACAATCGCAATGCTGCTGCCGGCCACATTCGGGTTGGAGCCGGTCTCCGCGCTGATCATGATGGCGGGGATTTTCTACGGCGCGCAATACGGTGGTTCGACCACTGCAATTCTCATCAATCTGCCGGGAGAAGCCACATCCGTGGTCACGGCCATTGACGGCTACAAGATGGCGCGTAACGGGGCCGCCGGCCGGGCGCTCGCCGCAGCTGCGATCTCCTCCTTTGTCGCGGGCACAATCTGCACCTTCCTGATCGCCTTCTTTGCACCTCCGCTGACCGATATTGCGTTCAAATTCGGCCCGGCCGAGTATTTTTCGCTGATGGTGCTTGGATTGGTGGCATCCGTCGTGCTTGCCAATGGCCATATCCTGCACGCATTGGCGATGATTGCGCTGGGACTTTTTCTCGGGCTTGTCGGCACTGACGTCAATTCGGGATTGCAGCGCTATTCCTTTGGATTGCCCGAACTTGCCGACGGCTTGAACTTTGTCATCGTGGCCATGGGTGTGTTCGGCATTGGCGAGATCATCGCCAATCTGGAGGATGAGGCAAGGCGCGATCTGGGCGTCGCAAAAGTCGAGGGTTTGATGCTGACGCGCGCAGATTGGCGGCGCATCATTGCGCCGACCTTGCGCGGGACCGGACTGGGCGCGGCTCTCGGTGTGCTACCCGGCGGAGGCGCGGCGCTGGCTTCATTCGGTGCTTACGCACTGGAAAAACGGGTCTCACGCAACAGGGCCGAAATTGGTCACGGCGCCATCGAGGGCGTCGCCGCCCCGGAAGCGGCCAACAACGCTGGTGCCCAGATGTCCTTTATCCCGATGCTGACTCTTGGCTTCCCGGCCAATACCGTGATGGCCCTCATGATTGGTGCCATGATCATGCATGGCATCCAGCCCGGCCCTGGTGTCATGACAGAACAGCCAAAATTATTCTGGGGTCTGATTGCCTCGATGTGGATCGGCAATATGATGCTGCTCGTGCTGAACCTGCCGTTGATCGGTCTGTGGGTTCGCATGATCATGGTCCCGTATCACTACCTGTTTCCCGTGATCATCGTGTTTTGCGTCATCGGTGTCTTCTCGCTCTCCAACAACGCCTTCGATATCCAGATCATGGCCCTGTTCGGGTTGCTCGGATACGTCTTCAAGAAGCTCGATTGCGAGCCTGCCCCCATGTTGCTTGGCTTTGTTCTCGGTCCGCTGATGGAGGAATTTCTGCGCCGCACGTTGCTGCTGTCGCAGGGTGATCCGTCCGTGCTGCTGACGCGCCCAATCAGCGCAGTCCTGCTCGTTATCGCCGCAGGAATATTGCTGACGGTGCTTTTACCCGCTTTCAGCCGCACACGGGCGGAAGCTTTCCGCGAAACCTGACCAGAAATACCCACACAAACAAAGGAGGAAATCATGACCAATTTGACTCGACGTGACGCACTTGCAGCAGCAGCCAGCCTGGCTGCCACCGGGCTTGGACTCGGGTTTGCGCAAGCACAGGTAGGCCCTGGCAAGACCCTGACGCTGATGGTGCCGTATCCAGCTGGCGGCCTGTCCGATGCTATCGCCCGCAATCTCCAGCCAACGCTTCAAAAGATTCTTGGCCAGACAGTGATCGTCGAGAATCTTGGCGGTGCCAGCGGGGGACTTGCCGCGCAGAAGCTTCTCCAGACCCCTGCCGATGGTCGCATGATTTTTCAAGGCTCGCCCAATGAACTGATCCTGTCGCCGTTGGTCAATCCGGACATCAAGTTCAAGCCCGACCAGTTTCGCCATGTGACGCAGATAACGCAAAATCCGCTGATCCTGCTGGCGCGCCCCGACCATCCGGCCAGCAATCTGGACGAATTGATTGACTACGCCAGAAAGCTCGGCAAGCCGGTGCCCTACGGCAGTGTCGGCATTGGTTCGCTCTATCACATCCTGTCAGAGGAACTGGCGAAACAGACGGCCTTCAAGGTCACACATATTCCGTATCGCGGCGCAGCACCGATGTTCCAGGACCTTGGAAGTGGTCAGGTCGAATTCGCCATCCTGCCTTACGCCACGTCCTACAAGGGGCTGCAGGAGCAGAAAAAGCTCAAGATGCTGGGTTGGGTTTCGAAGGCCCGCAATTCGTTCATTCCAGAGCTGCCCTCATTTGGTGAAAGCAAGACCCTGCCAAACTTCGATCATTCGATCTGGGCCGGCATCTTCGTGCGCAAGGACACGCCTGAGGATATCGTGAAGGCCCTCAACGTCGCTATGGCAGACGTGATGAAGACCCCAGAGGTTCGTACTGCCGTTGGCAACACAGGATCAATCGTGATCGATACGACACCGCTTGATGTGGCACAGCGCTTTTACGAGGACCAGATCAAGACGCTTGATACAATGACGAAAGACATCAACTTCAAGATCTGATTGCGGTGGCTGCCGCGCCCTGCCGTGTCCCGTGGAAATCACCAGGACACGGCAGGGCAAGCGGTTTCCTGCATCTCAACGCGAAGCAGTCTCCTGGCGCGGCACGGCCCCCAGAGATGGATCCCATTGGTCAAACTCCCGCACGAGAGTCATAAGTTGTGTAAGCAGTTTGGATGTGTCGTTCTTGCGAAAGCTCATGATGATCGGAGTGATCATCTTCGGCTCATCAAGATCAAGATAGCGTACGTCGTCGCGACCGAGACGCTTGACCGACGCCGGCACAACGCAGATGCCGCCACCAGATGCCACGAGACCAAGCGCCGTCTGCAGCTCCTTCGCCTCCGACCCGATCGTTGGCTCGACACCCGCATCCCGATAGAAACCAAGCACTTGGTCGGCGTAGCTCGGGCGCGGCGACCTCGGATAGATGATAACCGGCTCGCCCGCTGTGCTTCGCAGCCGGAGTGGGCCGGGCGCATCGCACAAGGGATGGCCAGCAGGCACAGCCAAACAGAGCTTCTCCTCGCGGATGATGCGGCGCGTGATCATTTCATCATCGAAGCGCAGCCGGCCAAATCCCACGTCAATCCGGCCATCCTTCAGGGCCGCCACCTGCTCAAGCGTGGTGAGTTCCACGAGTTGCACCTCGACGCCAGGAACGAAGATGCGAAAGCGACGGATAAGCTCGGGCAACGAGTCATAAAGGGTCGATGCCACGAAACCGATGTTGAATTGCAGGATGAGCCCCTTGGCAATGCGTTTGGTCATGGCGCGCATATCGTCGATCCTTTGCAGGATCTGTCGGCTTTGTTCGAAAAGGTATCGTCCCGGTTCAGTCAGCGTGATCGGCCGACCGCGATCCAGCAGGCGCACGCCAAGCTCCTCTTCCAGCTGCTGTACTTGCCGACTAAGCGGCGGCTGGGCGATGTTGAGCTTTTCCGCAGCCCTGCTGAAGGATCCTTCTGCGGCAACGGTAGTAAAGTAGCGCAAATGGCGCAGTTCCATTCTATTCTCCCTGCACAGGTTTTAACAACGCTGGAGCGGTTCGGGCCGCTCTCTGGATACCTGTAGGGTATGAAAATAGACGCAAACGATCCTGTTCCGCAACTCGTGGTGCGCCTATCGTTCTGGCATACCGTTGGAGCATGAAACCCGTGGCTGCTAGCACTGTCAGGATCGAGCAGGTCGAGACCTTCCTGGTTGATCTTCCCACCATCCGCCCGCATCAATTGTCGATGACGACCATGAAGGGTCAGACATTGATGATCGTGCGCATCCGCATGTCGGATGGTATCGTGGGCATCGGCGAAGGCACGACAATCGGCGGTCTTGCCTATGGTGCCGAAAGCCCCGAGGGCATGAAACTTGCCATCGATACCTACATCACGCCTGTGCTGAGTGTCGCAAATCCAAACCGTGTCGCCCTCACGATGGCAACCGTCGGCAAGGCCGTGCAGGGCAACCATTTTGCAAAGTGCGCGGTCGAGACGGCTCTGGTGGACGCGCTCGGCAAGCGGCTCGGCATTCCTGTTTCTGAATTGCTTGGCGGTCGCCAGCACGAAAGGCTTCCCGTCGCCTGGGCACTCGCCAGCGGAGATACCGCACGCGATATCGCTGAAGCCGAGGACATGCTGGCAAGGCGTCGGCACAACATCTTCAAGCTCAAGATCGGGCGCGGCGACCCTAAGGCCAATATTGCCCATGTGGCTGCCATCAAGCGGGCCGTTGGTGACCGTGCCAGCATCCGTGTGGATGTCAACCAGGCCTGGAGTGAGGCGACTGCATCGGCCTGTTTGCCCTTGCTCAAGGACGCGGGTGTCGATCTTGTCGAGCAGCCGATTGCACTGAAGAACATCCGCGGTATGGCGCGTCTTGCCCGCGAGACATCCATCGCCATCATGGCAGACGAGGCCCTGCATGGTCCAGAGACTGCTTTCCATTTTGCTCAGGCTGAAGCCGCCGATGTGTTTGCGCTCAAGATCCTGCAATCGGGCGGATTGTTCGCGGGCGCCAAGGTCGCAGCCATTGCGGAAGCGTCGGGCATTGGCCTCTACGGCGGAACGATGCTGGAGGGTGCGGTCGCAACCGTCGCCTCGGCGCAGCTCTTTTCGACCTTCGCCAGGATGGAGTGGGGCACGGAACTGTTCGGGCCGCTGCTGCTGACGGAAGAAATTCTGGAAGAGCCGCTCGATTACAGTGAGTTCAGCCTCAAGGTTCCCGATGGTCCGGGCCTTGGCATCACGCTCAACGAAGGCCAGTTGAACCGCTTCCGCCGCGACCGGCAGGAGCGCAGCCTGCACGTTGTCACCAAGCTCAAGACAGGATCATGACCATGCTGTTTCACGTTCAGATGGATGTGCGGTTGCCGCATGATATGCCAACCGACAAGGCGGACACACTGAAGAAGATCGAGCGTGAACGCGCCCACGAACTTCAGAAATCCGGCAAGTGGCGGCATCTGTGGCGGATCGCAGGGCGCTACGCCAATGTTTCAATCTTTGATGTGTCAGGCGCTCAGGAATTGCACGATATCCTGTCCACGCTACCGCTATTCCCCTTCATGGAGATCACTGTGTCTCCGCTTTGCCGCCATCCGTCGTCCATTCATGACGACGACCGCTGAACCACAACCAAAAACTTCCAGGGAAGGAAAACAACCATGCCAGCCGATCTGATCAGCAAATCTGACATGAAGGCTCTTGCGGCCAAAGCCGCAGGCCTCGACACCAAGGACGGCAATCCGCGCGTCAAGGAAGTCGTGAACAAGCTTCTCTATCGCCTGATGCAGACGATTGATGAACTCGATATCACCATGGACGAGTTCTGGGCCGGTGTTGCCTATATTGGTGAATCGGCCAAGGCCAACGAGTTGGGTCTGCTCATTCCGGGCGTTGCCATCGAGCATTTCCTCGATCTGCGGCTGGATGAAGCCGAGCGTCTGGCCGGTCTCAATGGCGGCACGGCGCGCACCATCGAAGGACCGCTCTACATCGCGGGCGCGCCTCTGGCGAAGCACGAGGCCCGCCTCGACGACGGCACCGATGACGGTGAAACCCTGTTCATGGAGGGGCAAGTTCTCGACACCAAGGGTCGCCCGGTTCCCGGCGCCATTGTTGACGTGTGGCACGCCAATTCCTTCGGCTTCTACTCGTTCTTCGGCCCGCCCCAGTCGCCCTACAATCTGCGCCGTCGCATCGAGACAGACAATGAGGGTTGCTATCGCTTCCGCTCGATCATGCCGTCGGGTTACGGCTGCCCTCCTGGTTCCAAGACTGAGGATTTGCTGACGCTCATGGGCCGTCATGCCCAGCGCCCTGCGCACATACACTTCTTCGTCACCGCGAATGGCTTCCGCCAGTTGACGACGCAGATCAACATCGACGGCGACAAGTACCTGCATGACGACTTCGCCTTCGGCACCCGTGACGATCTGATCCCGCCGGTAGAGCGCGTGACGAATGCCACCGAAATTCACAAGGCAGGTCTCAACAAGACATTCGCCCGCATCAAGTTCGATTTCGCCATGACGCGTGAAAAGGCTGGTGCTCCGGGCACCGTGGTCAAGCGCGAGCATGCTGTAGCGGCCTGATATTCCAACCGGACCGTGCGATTGACGCGCGGTCCATCGATTTCTAAAAAAACGCGGTAGATAAAAAATTCCACGGGAGAGACGCCATGTTCGACGCCATGATCCAGCGCCTGCAGGATTCAGTCCAGGAAGATCCAGCCACCGGCAATTTCCGCTGCCGCCGCGACATCTTCACCGATCCGGAGTTCTTCGAGATCGAGATGCGCCATATCTGGGAAGGCAATTGGGTCTATCTGGCCCATGAGAGCCAGATCCCGAACAACAATGACTACATCTCGAGTTTTATCGGCAGACAACCCATCGTCATCAGCCGTGACAGGACGGGGCAGCTTCACTGCTTCCTGAACGCCTGTTCGCACCGTGGTGCGATGATCTGTCGCCACAAGCGTGGCAACAAGACGACTTACACCTGTCCCTTCCATGGCTGGACATTCAACAACACTGGCAAGCTCCTGAAGGCCAAGGATCCCGATGGCGCGGGCTATCCCGAGAGCTTCAACAAGAATGGCTCGCATGACCTGAAGAAGGTCGCGAAATTCGCCAATTATCGTGGCTTCCTCTTCGGCTCTCTGAGCCCTGATGTGAAGTCCATCGAGGAGCACCTGGGCGAGTCGCGCAAGATCATCGATCTCATCGTCGACCAGTCGCCGGAAGGACTCGAAGTGCTGCGCGGCAATTCGCAGTACGTCTATGACGGCAACTGGAAACTTCAGGCCGAGAATGGCGCGGATGGTTACCACGTCTCGTCGGTGCACTGGAACTACGCCGCCACCACCAATGCGCGGAAGGCCGCCACGGCTGCCGCTTCTGGCACCGATGACATCCGGGCTATGGATGCCGCCGGTTGGGCCAAGAAGGGCGGTGGCTTCTACTCCTTTGAGCATGGCCACCTGCTGCTCTGGACGAACTGGACCAATCCGGAAGATCGCCCGAACTTCGACCGTCGCGGCGAGTTGACCGAGCAGTTCGGCAAGGCCCGCGCTGACTGGATGATCGACAAGAGCCGCAATCTCTGCCTTTACCCGAACGTGTTCCTGATGGATCAGTTTTCATCGCAGATCCGCATGTACCGGCCGATCTCGGTCGATAAGACCGAGGTCACGATCTATTGCATCGCACCCAAGGGCGAGAGCGCCGAGGCCCGCGCCCACCGCATCCGCCAGTATGAGGATTTCTTCAACGCGTCAGGCATGGCGACGCCCGATGACCTGGAAGAGTTTCGCTCCTGCCAGATCGGCTACGGCGCTAAGCATGCCGCGTGGAACGATCTCTCGCGCGGCGCCACGCACTGGATAGAGGGCGCGGACGATGATGCGAAGGCCATCGACATGAAGCCGCTGCTCTCGGGTGCCAAGACCGAGGATGAAGGCCTCTTCGTTGTGCAGCACGCCTATTGGCGTGATGCCCTCATCGAGGGGCTGAAGAAGGAAGCCGCCGCGAGCTTCCAGCAGGCCGCTGAATAGGCCTTGGGTCCCGCACCGCTGCGGGGCCTCGTTACCTGGTATCCCTGTCACATCCTTCGCCGAAGGGGAGGACGATCATGTCTGCAGCATTTCAATCCGTTCCAAAGTCCCGCACCATCACCATCGATGAGGTTCAGCGATTCCTCTACGCCGAGGCCCGCGCGCTTGATGACCGCGAGTGGGATGCCTGGCTCGCCTGCTACGCACCCCATGCCACGTTTCATATGCCAGCCTGGGACGACGATGACACTCTGACGGAAAATCCGCAGACCGAAATCTCGCTGATCTACTACGGCACCAAGCAGGGACTGGAGGACCGCGTCTTCCGTATACGCACCGAGCGTTCCTCGGCGACGTCGCTGCCCGAGCCGCGCACCTCCCACAACATTTCGAATGTCGAAATCGTGGAGAACGAGAACGGCGCGCTCAAGATCCGCTTCAACTGGTTCAACCTGAGCTATCGCTACAAGACATCGGACAGCTACTTCGGTACCTCGTTCTACACGATCGATACGAGCGGCGAGCACTGGCTGATCACTGCGAAAAAGGTCGTGCTCAAGAACGACTACATCCATCACGTGGTCGATATCTACAACATCTGATCGGCAAAATACGCGACAAGTCGCCCGGTTGGGCTGGAGGACGCCATGACCCACAGGATCGCACTCAATTTCGAGGATGGCGTCACGCGCTTCATCGTGGCCAATGCCGGTGAACTCGTTGCCGATGCTGCTTATCGCGAAGGTGTCAACATTCCGATGGATTGCCGCGATGGCGCTTGTGGAACCTGCAAGTGCCAGTGCGAGCAGGGTGATTACACGCTTGGCAGCTACATCGACGACGCGATGACCGAGGAAGAAGCCGCGCAAGGCTTCGTTCTTACCTGCCAGATGAAGGCGCAGTCGGACTGCGTTATCCGCATTGCCGCGTCATCTGCCTCCTGCAAGGTAAAGGCGGGCGCGCTGGCGGCGACAATGGCCGAGGTGAAGAAACTTTCGCCTAGCACCATCGGCTTTGCGGTCAAGCTCGCCGATGCCAATGCACTCGCCTTCCTGCCCGGCCAG
>JANNRX010000102.1:0-4150 GCA_031401875.1 Hyphomicrobiales bacterium
GCCGCGGGTGGCGGTGCGACGGCGCAGCGCTTTGCCCGCAGAGCCGACGCGTCAGAGGGCACAAGTGCTGCGGACGGGCCCAGCGCGGAATTCCTCAACTTGCACAAGCAAATGACCGAGCTGGTCAGTATCCTCCAGTCCGACGCCTTCGGCTCCGTATTCGGCGACAGCCTCGGTATCGTTGATTCTCTCGACGTTGGCGGAGAGCATGATGCGGGTGCCGTCGAGGGCTGCATGATCAAGCGTCGCGACAGTGCCTATCTGCCCGGACGCCCCAAGGGCCTCTGGTTCAAATGGAAGCGTGACCCGATGGTAGTGGATGCGGTACTGATGTACGCCCAGCGCGGCCACGGCAAGCGCTCGTCCTTCTATTCGGATTTCACCTTCGGTGTCTGGCGCTCCGTCCCTGAGGGCGATGTGCTGGTGCCGGTCGGCAAGGCTTATTTCGGCTTCACGGACGAGGAACTGGTGCAGCTCGACCGTTTTGTGCGCAAGCATACGGTGGATCGCCATGGCCCGGTGCGCGTGGTGGAGGCCAATGCCGAAACCGGCCTCGTGCTGGAAGTGGCGTTCGAGGGCCTCAACCGTTCGCCGCGGCACAAGTCTGGCGTGGCGATGCGCTTTCCGAGGATTTCCCGCATTCGCTGGGACAAGCCCGCGCGGGAGGCGGACCGGCTGGAGACCCTGGAGCGGATGCTCGATTAAGTCTGTGTCATGCCAACGGCCCTGACGACCGACCCCACTTGCGGGTGTCGTTGTATGAGCGTTGTGCGTCCTTCGAGGCTCGCTACACTCGCACCTCAGGATGAGGAAAATTGCGTTTTGCAAAGCTCAACTCATCTCATGCTGAGGTGCGACGCAGCGTAGCGAAGGAGCCTCGAAGGACGTACAGCGGCAATGCAACGATCCCACAAGGGAGAGGGATGAGTGCCGCGCTGGTCTGTCAGTTAATCGGGCCCGTGGGTATGATAATCCCTGCCTCGGCCAATCCATCCGGCATCGGCCCGCCTGTCGCCCAGTCAAGCAGTTCCACGGTATGCACGATGGGAATTCCGGTTCCCTGGCTGATCTGGGTCATGCAGCCGATGTTGCCGGCAGCGATGAGATCGGGCTTCGTGCGTTCGATGTTCTGCACCTTGCGGTCGCGCAACTGCCCGGCAATCTCCGGCTGTAGGATGTTGTAAACCCCCGCCGAGCCGCAGCAGATATGCCCTTCCGGCACGTCCTTCACCGTGAAGCCCGCACGCTTCAGCAGGTTTTTCGGCGCATCGCTGATCTTCTGGCCGTGCTGCATCGAGCAGGCGGAATGATAGGCCACTGTGAGGCCGCGGGGCGGAATGGCGGGTATCCCGATCTCTGTCAGAAACTCCGTGATGTCCTTGGCCAGTGCCGAGACACGCGCTGCTTTGGCTGCATAGGCCGGATCATGGCGCAGCATGTGACCGTAATCCTTGATCGTGGTGCCGCAGCCCGATGCCGTGATGATGATGGCATCAAGGCCTTTGCCCTCGATCTCTGCCGTCCACGCGTCGATATTGGCTTTTGCAAAAGCTTCGCTCGCGTGCTCCTTGCCCATGTGATGCACCAGTGCGCCGCAGCAGCCTTCGCCCTTTGGCAGGATAACCTCGACATCCATACGGTTGAGCAAGCGGATCGTGGCGTCGTTGATCGAGGGTTTCAACACGGGTTGAGCGCAGCCCGTCAGGATCGCCACCCGTTTTTGCGCCTGTCCTGCGGGCTTGAAGACATCGCCTGCTTTCGTGGTGCTGCGGGGAGGGATGCTGGAAGGTGCAAGACTGAGCATGGCACCAAGGCGATTGCCAACAACCGGCACTCTCTCCAGCAAGGGCTTGAGAGGCTTGCCCATGAATGCGCCCGCCAGCGCGAGACGGAAGCGATTCGGGTAGGGCAAAATCCACGACAGCACATTGCGCATCAGGCGGTCGTGCCATGGCCTGTCATAGGTGTTCTCGATGTGGGCGCGGGCATGATCGACCAGATGCATGTAATGCACGCCGGAGGGGCATGTCGTCATGCAGGAGAGGCAGGAGAGGCAGCGGTCGATATGCTTGACGACCTCGGCATTGGCGGGCTTGCCGTTCTCCAGCATGTCCTTGATGAGGTAGATGCGCCCGCGCGGGCTGTCGAGTTCATCGCCCAGCAGCAGATAGGTCGGGCAGGTCGCGGTGCAGAAGCCGCAATGGACGCAGGTCCGCAGGATTTTTTCAGATGCCGCGATCTGCGGATCGGCAAGCTGGGCCGGGGTGAAAAGGGTTTGCATTGCTTAAACTCCCGCGACCATGCGGCCAGGATTGAGAATGCCGTCCGGATCAAAGCTTTTTTTCAGGCCAGCCTGCAATTGCATGACCACAGGATCAAGGGGCTGGAAAACGGGTATTGTTGCCCGCAAGGCATCAGAACCACGCACCAGTGTGGAATGACCACCCATGGCCGCCGCTGTCGACTGGATAAGATCCGCTCCAGCATTGTCAGTCTCCGGCGTTGCCAGCCAGATCAGACCGCCGGACCAGTCGTAGAAGTGCCGCAGCGCGCGTGCTTTGCGGATGGTGTCAGTAAAGGTCGGCGCTTTGCTTGGGGCTACCGAAACACGCCAGACCGCGTGGTCCCGCGGCTCTGCCAGAGGTGCAGCATCGCGAATGGCTTGCCAGAGTGCATCGTGGGGGCCATCGGTAATAATCTCAGGTTGGCCATAGGCGACAAGCAGCCTGGTCAACTCGGCCGTGCGGTACTGCATCTGCTCTGGCAAACCTTCGAGGCGGATCACACTGCGGGCCTCCGACTCTCCAACGCCTGATGGCAGATGCGCAGTGGCCGTCGGCTCGAAGGGCGAACCCATGGCGGCACACAGCGCCGCAACGCCTTGGGCATCCGACAAGCCGCGAAAAACCAGCGTTGCCCGTGCCGAGGGCTTCGGCAGCACCTTGAAGATAACCTCGGTCAGCACGCCAAGCGTGCCATAAGCCCCGGCTTGCAACTTGACGAGATCAAGCCCGGTGACGTTCTTCATCACGCGCCCGCCGTTCTTGATGATTTCGCCCCGGCCATTGACAAAGCGCACGCCGATCAGGCTGTCACGTGCAGCACCTGCCATGATGCGTCGTGGGCCGGATATATTCCCGGCAGCCACAGCACCAATGGTTGGTTCGCCGGACGACCCCAGCAAAAGGCGATGATCCATCGGCTCGAAGGGCAGCATCTGTCCGCGTGCGTCCAAAGTCCTGATCACATCGGAAAGCGGCGTTCCGGCCCAGCCACCGATGACCATTTCAGCGGGCTCATACAGCGTGATGCCCGTGAGCCCGGCCAGTGACAGGGTCTTGCCATGCTGGCTTGGACGGCCAAGGCCACGGCGTGTTCCGCCCCCTTCAATCGACAGCGGTGTCCTGGAAGCGCGCGCCTCTTGCACGGCCAGGGCCACGTCAGCTTCAGAGGTTGGGTGCAGGTGCATCGGGCGTGGCCATTCTTGAGACGATACATTCATGCTTAGCCGAGAATGGTCCTCAACGGCAGTGGCTTTTCACATTCTGGGGCGCAAGGCTGTTTTTTCTGATCTGGAAACAATCATGCCTCATTTTTGCCAATGAGGCAGGGGTTATGAATGCGTTCATCATTGCATCGTTAAACAATTGTCTCCCACGAAAGATATTCCCGTACCATGCTGCTTCGCGCTGATCGCCGACTGTTTCTCAAAGCACTTTCCAGCGCGGCGGCATTTGGCGTTTCAGGCTGCCTGCCTGATGCGATGACGGTTGGTGCCATCGCGCCTTTGGCAGTGGCTCCCCCGCCGGGGTATGATCCGCAGTTGCTGGCCGTCACGAACCGCAGCATGATCAAAGGTGGCATCAAATCGCCGTGGTTTGGCCATGAGCGCAGTCCGGAATCCCGTGTTGCTCAGGTGCTGTTCCGTCGCCCCGATACCAGCCTGGCGGGCCGGGCAAGCGCGGCATGGAATGGCACATGGCGGATCAACCGGGTCACGCCGGATTCCCGCTCGGCCCGGGAAGCGCTGACGCAGGCGACATCCGGTCGTGAGGTGCTGCTGTATACCCATGGCTACAAGGAAAGTTTCGAAAGCAGCGCTGTCACTGCCATTGAATTGTCGGAAGGTATTGGCTTTCAAGGCCAGCCC
>JANNRX010000103.1:0-4095 GCA_031401875.1 Hyphomicrobiales bacterium
CTCGTGATCTGCGGCCTGGCTTCCGAAGCCCGGATAATGAAAAATTTGCCGGCAAATATTTTAATATCGGGTGCTGATCCAACCCGCCTTGCCGCGCTGTTGCGCGCTGTTGATGCGTCGGATTTCCGGCTTGTGGTGAGCTTCGGGATTGCCGGCGCGCTGGACCCGGCGTTGCGGGCCGGCGATTTGATCATTGCCAGCTCAGTTCTCGCAAATATGCAGGCGTTTGAGACAGATCGGTTCATTACGCAAGCGATGCTGTCTGCATTGCCCGAGGCAAAATCCGGCACCATACTCGGCCTCGACCAGGCTCTTGCCACGCCCGTTGACAAAGCTGGCGCGCATGCCCGCACCAATGCCCTTGCGGGGGATATGGAATCCCATGTTGCGGCGAAGTTCTGCCAGAAGCACGGACTTCCGCTGCTGGTGCTGCGCGCGATCAGTGATCGCGCTGATCAGACGCTACCGCCGTTGGCCAGTGTGGCGATTACCCCTGATGGGGGACTTGCGCCGCTGGCGATCATCAGGAGTCTCTGTATCCATCCCGGCCAGCTCCTGCTGCTGCCTGCGCTGGCGCGTGGCAGCCGGTCGGCTCACGGGGCTCTTGCCAAAGCCTGCACGAGGATTGCTCCAATCCTCATCAATGGCTGATCACGCCGCAGAGCGCGCATTTGCCTTCGTAGCACTCTTGGTGTCCTTGATGAGCTCAAGCTGTTCGGTGACATTGCGACCGAACACGAATTCAGCACGCCGCTGATTGTCCAGCGGGATTTCCGGAGCCATCGGACCATCGGTCTTCACGCCAAAGACGGCAACCTTCAGGGCGGCAAGCGGGTTTTTGACCGCATGTTTCACAGCCGTTGCCTCAAAGCCGGAATGGACCATGCAATCCGCGCATTTTTCGTAATTGCCGACGCCGTATTTGTCCCAATCGGTCTCTTCCATCAGTTCCTTGAAGGTTTTGGCATACCCCTCGCCGAGCAGATAACAGGGGCGCTGCCAGCCAAACACGGTGCGCGTCGGATTGCCCCAGGGGGTGCATGCATAGGTCTGGTTCCCAGCCAGGAAATCCAGGAACAGGCTCGATTGGTTGAACGACCAGCGCTTGCCGCCATTGCCCAGCTTGAAGATATCCCGGAACAACTGCTTGGTTTCCTTACGGTTGAGGAAATGCTGCTGGTCAGGCGCGCGCTCATAGGAATAGCCGGGCGAAAGCGTGATGTTCTCAACGCCCATGGCCATGACTGTATCGAAGAATTTAGCGGTCTGCCCGGCATCGGCATTGGTGAAGAGTGTGCAATTGATGGTGACGCGGAAGCCCTTTTCCTTGGCAATCCGGATCGCTTCGACGGCAATATCATAGACGCCCTTCTTGCAGACCGATTTGTCATGCATTTCCTTGTCGCCATCGAGATGGATCGACCAGGTGAAATAGGGGCTCGGCTTGTACTGGTCGATCTTCTTTTTCATCAGCAGCGCATTGGTGCAGACAATCACATACTTCTTGCGCGCCATCGCCCCCTCGACGATCTGCGGCAGCTCCTTATGCAAAAGCGGTTCACCGCCAGCCACCACGAGCACCGGCGCACCGCATTCATCCAGCGAATAAAGAGCATCCTCGACCGATATGCGCTTGTTCAGGATCTCATCGGGATAATCGATCTTGCCGCAGCCGGCGCAGGCGAGATTGCAGCGGAACAAGGGTTCAAGCATCATCACGAGAGGATAACGCTTGCGACCCGAAAGGTGCTGGCGGGTGATGTAACTGCCGATACGCATGATCTGGCTTAACGGAATACCCAAGGTCAATCCTCAATGCTGGTTCGGATGTCAGTCACGCTCAGATGACACGCAACTCCGAAGGAAGGGGGAGATGAACATTTTCTTTGATACTATCCAGCAAAAGCAGGCCTACCGGCTTGGTTTCACGGAATTTCTCGATCCCGCCCTGCACTAGCACTTCGGCTACTGATGCGCCAGCCGAAAGCCCGATCGTAGGCATTCCGCAAAACCATATCCTGTCAAGCTTCTGCGCATCCGCGACAAGATCGGGTGGCAGTCCCGTATCCGCACCAATTACGCGCAACAGCCACAAGGATGGCAGCGACTTTTTCCTCAGCCAAGCCAGGCCACCATTCCAGCGATTAGGAACGGGAAAGGCGCGGAAACGATCATGCGAACCACCACAAACCGCATTGGCATCGTTGGAACTTCCCAGACCAGCACGCGGTTGATCGTGTAGAGCGACCAGCCCGTGACGAAGGCCATGACCTGCGGAAGGCCAGCGCCGGATTTGAGCGCAGCCGCCCCAATGGCGAAACCGACGACGGGGCCGCCTGGCGTGAGTGCACCCGCGAGCGCTGCCAATGAGACGCCGCCAAGGCCGGAGCCCGGTCCCAGCCAGCCTGCCACCAGTTCCTGGGGCATGGCGCGTGCGATGAAGCCTGCACCGATGACACCGATGGCGAGCCTTGGCAGGAGATGCACGAAATCCGCCACCGCCTCCTGTGCGCCCGCTCTCGCCGTGCCGTCCCGGCGGCGATGCGCCAGCCCCAGCAGGGCAAGCGCGATGGCAAAGAGGAGTGCGGTGAAAGCGAAGACGATCATGGAGCAGCACGCCTCGCCTCGATGAGCCTGTCAAGGCCGCGCGCCAGCAGGCCCGCGAGGAGGGGCAGTGCCAGCGATAGCCCCATGCGCTGGATCACGAAATCAGTTCCGAAGAATGGCATTTCCCAGATGATGGCGCGGTTGATGCCCAACAGCAACCAGCCTGTCACGAAAGCAACTGCCGCACCCCTGTCCGCGCCAATCAGCATGAAAGCGCCCGCCAGGGGAAAGATCGTGAAAGGCCCGCCGGGAAAAACCGCACCGACACAAGCAGCAATGGCGATGCCCCGCAGGCCCGAGCCTTCGCCGACCCAGCGCACGATCACCTCGCGCGGGATGAGCAAGCGCACCAGCGCCCCGATCATGCAGCCCGCCGCGACCTTGGGCAGGATCGTTCCGAAGAGGAGCAAATCCTCGAGCAGAATCTCGCGAAAGATGCTCCAGCCGTCGCGCCAGTAGACGAATGTCGCCGCACCGAGCGACAGCGCGGCGACCAGAAGAAAGGACCAATCCAAGATCGGCCTTTTGAATGTCACGCAGGTTGGCTTTCCATGATCGATGCAGCCGCCGCATCGATGTGGGCCACCAGCTCCGCATCAAGTTCAAGGCCAGCGGAAAGATCGGCAAGGAAGTTTTGCTCGTCACCCGTATCAGGATCAACCGCCAGGCGCGCTGCCGTGTAGATCTGCGCCGCCATTTCAGGTGAGGAAGAGAGTTGCACAAGGCCGGAAGCATCCAGCGGATTGGCGAATTCATCCTCAAGGAAGCTTGAGGCTTCATCATCAAGACCGGCCTGTTTCAAATTGCCGAGGATGCGGGCACGTTCGGCATCGTCGATCTCGCCATCCGCAGAGGCGGCTGCGATCATCGAACGCACCATCAGCAGCGCCCGCTCCTGATCATCGCTATCGCCTTCCGCAAAGCCGGAGCCCTGTGGTGCGGCGGCAATCGCAGCACCCGTGGTCAGCAGTGGTTTGCCTGCCTGGTAGTTCTGGAATGCCGTGTAGGCGAGGCCGCCGATCAGTGCGAGGCCGCCGAGTCTGGCAGCGCTGCCGATCATGCCGCGTCCGCCGCTGGTGCCCAGCAAAAGCCCACCAATGCCCGCCGCAGCGGCAGCCGCGAGGCCCTGGTTGTTGCCGAGCATTTCCTTTGCTTGCGCCAGAAGCTCATCAGCTGATTTGCCGCCGGTCAACTTGCTCAGCTGTTCGCCGAAGCCGCCGGTGTTCACGCCCGTTGCTTTGCCGATATCCTGCGCGCCCTGCTGCATGCCCTGTGTCGCCTGTGCGAGCACATTGCCAAGAATGCCGCCAAGACCGCCAGTCTGTCCGCCCTGAACGGCTTGCTGACCTGCGCCCAGAACCATATTCAAAAGTGATTTTGCATCAAACATACTGCTCTCCTCAGTCACGCACATCCATTGTGCGTCGCGTCCGTTGCATGGTTATGTGTCAACTGCGCGTCATGAATGCAAGCCGTCAAGGCCCTTTC
>JANNRX010000104.1:0-2538 GCA_031401875.1 Hyphomicrobiales bacterium
ACCAGCTTCCAGTTCGGATCACGCGATGAGACATCCCGTGCGAAAGTCCAGACATCATTGACATCGATAATCTTCTCCGCACTGCCGTCCGTGACCACCCCGGCATTATCACGCACAACCGAGATCAGTTTGGAGGAGAAGCTCAGCGTCACATGGGCAAACTTGTCGCGCATTTCTGCACCGACGATATCGGCCTTGTCGATTGAGACAAATGTCGTTTCAGAAGTTTCATTGCGGCTTTCGCGATCAGTGATAGCGCTGGCGAAACCATCAAACACATCCTTGGCAAGAAAATTCTTCAGGGTCTTGCGATCACCCTTCGCATAGGCCTGCACAATCATCTCATAGGCCGCTTTGGCACCACCCCCGAAACCCGCTGCATCAAAAGACGGATCAGCCTTGAAGATTGCATCGAGACCTTCAGCGAGAGGCGTTCCCGCTGCGGCGATGCCTTTCCAGCGCTCGGCCTGGCTCATCTCGGGCTGTTGTGACATGGCTGGACGCTGTGCTGTCGGCAAGGGCACGACATTATCCTGGCTTACAGGAGATTGACGATCGTCCATCTCGCGTCTGATGACTTCCGGCGGACGCTCGAAGCCCGTTCTTGTTCCCAGAACTGACCGCAGCTTCATCACGACAAAAACCGCCAGACCAAGAAAGATCAGCGTCAGAATAAGATCATTATTACCGGACATAAGGGATCATCCAATCGTCTCTGCTATCATTCGCCTTGCAACAGCAGGGCCAGCTTCGCATATGTGTCATCGAACTAGCATTCGCCAGCCTTGTCGACAAGTTTGCATCCTGAAATCACATCATGCGCCGTTATCCTCTCCTGACCATCCTGCTGATCGTCACTGCCTGGATCGCAGTGGAAATAACCGTTTTCAATCTTGTTGCGAGCTGGACAGGCGGATTGATGGCTTTTCTGCTGTTCATTCTTAAATCCGTTCTGGGATTCAGCTTTGTCGGGCAGTTGATCAAGCGCAAACTCATGAACATGGGCGGTGTACGCGTCGCCTCCGTGGATCCTTCCGTACTCAGAAACGCCCCACTCAAGGTGGTTGGCGCTGTGCTTCTGGTCATTCCGGGCTTTCTTGCAGGAATCATCGGCTTGGCCCTGCTGACACCTTCAATCCAGACGCTTCTGGGTGCCTGGCGAAAGCGGCCAATGCAGAATCCGCAGGAGATCGATTTGCCCTCCAATGACTGGCGGGAAATGCCCGATGAGCCGGTCAAGAGAATCAGGCGACGAAAAAAGCCTGATCTCTCCTGAAACAGTGCCAAATCTTCAAAATGGATGCTTGTCGCTGATCAGCAAGAGTGATAGCCGACGCCCACAAAAGCCGTCAGGCAATGGATTGCAAAGAGGGACTGAACAATGTCGACAAATGGCAACGGCAATATGGGAGCTGAAGGTGGTGCGCCGGCATTGAATGCGCTCGGTCAGTACACCAAGGATTTTTCATTCGAAAACCCCAATGCCCCGCAATCCCTTGGGCCTCAGGAAAATGCGCCCTCGATCAATATTCAGGTCAATGTCAACGCCAAGCAATTGGCCGAAAATGATTTCGAGATCGAGATCAAGCTTGAAGGTGGTGCCGGCGAAGGCGCCAGTACATTGTTCAAGTTTGACCTGACCTATTGCGGCATTTTCCGCGCCATCAATATCCCCAAGGATCAGCTTGGTCCGGTCGTGATGATCGAGTGCCCAAGGCTTCTGTTCCCCTTTGCCCGCCAGATCATTGCAGATGCCGTGCGCAATGGCGGTTTCCCGCCACTGTACATCGACCCCATCGATTTCGGCGCGCTCTACCAGCAGCGTATGCAGCAGGATCAGGCACCCGTCGTCAGCTGAACGGGCATGGCGCTGAGGCTCACAACCTGGAACATCAACTCGGTTCGCCTCCGGATTGATCTGGTGGCTCGATTTGTTGCGGAAAATGCGCCTGATGTGCTGTGTCTTCAGGAGACAAAATGCCCGGATGACCAGTTTCCGCTGGCCGCTGTCAAAGCCATGGGTTTCAGGCATTGGGCTTTCAGTGGACAGAAGGGCTATAACGGGGTTGCGATTTTCTCGCGATTTTCGCTGCTTGATGTCGACAAATGCCATTTTGGCGGCAAGGAAGATGCCCGCTATATCTCAGCGATGCTCGGCGAAGACGCTGGCGCTGCCGCTGGATTGAGCATCCATAATTTTTACGTTCCAGCAGGCGGCGATATTGCTGACCGTTCGGTCAACCTGAAATTCGGACACAAGCTGGATTTCCTGAACGACATGACGGAATGGTCCGCTGCTGCAAAAGAATGGCGCCGGAAAAGCATTCTTGTGGGCGATCTGAATATCGCTCCCTATGAGAGCGATGTCTGGAACCACAAGGCTCTGCTCGATGTCGTCAGCCATACACCTGTCGAGACCAGAGGCCTCGAAGCCATGCGCCTCGCCGGCGGCTGGACCGATTGCGTGCGGCACATCATGCCTGAGCCCGAACGGGTCTATTCCTGGTGGAGCTATCGTTCTCCGGATTGGGATTCCGC
>JANNRX010000105.1:0-9862 GCA_031401875.1 Hyphomicrobiales bacterium
GAGACACTGATCAACCCCACCACAAATTCCAAACTGATGGGGCTTTACCGTTCAAACGGTGTCTATTGCACCCAATGCGAGGCCGATGGTTTCCGCCGCATCAGCTACTTTGCGGATCGCCCCGATGTGATG
Source organism: Hyphomicrobiales bacterium (assembly GCA_031401875.1). Taxonomy (GTDB): domain Bacteria; phylum Pseudomonadota; class Alphaproteobacteria; order Rhizobiales; family Beijerinckiaceae; genus JADCCX01. The sequence goes on from JANNRX010000105.1 coordinate 133, forward strand.
GCTATTTACCGGGTGCGACTGGAGGCGGATAAACGGGAAGCACCTGTGCTGCTCGCCAACGGCAATCTGGTTGAGCAAGGAGACATTCCAGGCGGCAAGCGCCATTACGCCATCTGGGAAGATCCCCACCCCAAGCCTTGTTATCTGTTTGCCGTGGTTGGCGGCGATCTTGGTTCCATCCATGAAGATTTCGTGACCTCGGAGGGGCGCAAGGTCTCGCTCGGCATCTATGTCGAGAAAGGCAAGGAAAGCCTGACCAAATACGCCATGGCTGCGCTCAAGCGCTCCATGCGCTGGGATGAGGAGATTTTCGGACTGGCCTATGACCTCGACATCTTCAACATCGTCGCCGTGTCGGATTTCAACATGGGAGCGATGGAGAACAAGGGCCTCAACATCTTCAACGACAAATATGTGCTGGCCTCGGCCGAGACGGCGACCGATACGGATTATGCGCTGATCGAGGCGATCATCGCGCATGAGTATTTTCACAACTGGACCGGCAACCGGATTACCTGCCGGGATTGGTTCCAGCACTGCCTGAAGGAAGGACTGACAGTCTTCCGGGATCAGGAATTTTCCTCCGACATGCGTTCGCGCGCGGTGAAGCGCATCATGGATGTGAGAGAACTGAGATCACGCCAGTTCCCGGAAGATTCCGGCCCTCTTGCCCATCCCGTCCGTCCCAGTGCCTACCGCGAAATCAACAACTTCTACACGGCGACGGTCTATGAAAAAGGCGCGGAGGTCATCCGCATGCTCAAGCTGCTGATTGGAGATGAAGCTTTTGGCAAAGGCATGCATCTCTATTTCGCGCGCCATGACGGCGATGCAGCAACCATTGAACAATTCATCGCCTGTTTTGCACAGAGCAGCGGCAAGGATCTTGGTCCGTTCAGCCGGTGGTACGATCAGGCGGGAACACCGACCGTCACGGTGACGCGCCAGCATGACCCGGATACGGACGAGCTTGCCCTGACATTCAGGCAGACAACATTGCGAACACCGGGGCAGCCCGACAAGACGCCCCAGGTCATCCCGGTCGCATTGGGTTTTGTGGAGGCTGGAAAGACAGATGAAAGCAGGCATTCTCAAGAACTCATCGTGCTTGATACAGCCGAGAAAACCTTTCGCTTCAAAGGCATCACCTCTGCGGCCGTTCCTTCGCTGTTTCGCGGCTTCTCCGCACCGGTCAATGTCAGTCTTGACCTGAGCGACGATGAACTGCTGACGCTGGCTCAGCACGATACAGACCCGTTCAACCGCTGGCAGAGTTTGCAGTCTCTCTCCGTCCGGCTTCTGCGGCTTTCAACGGCTGATGTGAGAAGCGGCAAGCCAGCGCGCACGCATGATGGTCTGGCGGAGGCTTTCCGCCTGCATCTGGCAAAGGGACTCGCCGACCCATCCTTCGCAGCATTGGCACTAGCCCTACCGGGCGAGCAGGATATGGCGCGAGAGATCGGCCATGACGTCGATCCTGATGCTATCCATCTGGCACGCGACGCCCTCAAGCGGTTCATCGCGCTGCACGTGCATGAAACCGCACTTCATACCTATGAAACGCTGAAAGACGGCAATCCCTATTCGCCCAATGCTGGCGCGAGCGGCCGCAGGGCATTGCGTAATGCCGCGCTGGATCTGATCGTATCGGCTGATCCTGACAAGGGTCCTGTCAGGGCCATGACGCAATTCCGACACGCCAGCAATATGACGGATCAGTTTGCAGCGCTGGGAATTCTCGCACATTCCACCAGCCCCCTGTTGGATGAAAGCCTCACAATCTTCGAGCAGCGTTTCAAGGGGAACCCGCTCGTCATGGACAAATGGTTTGCACTGCAATCGAGCATCGCCAGACCTGACACATTAAATCGCGTGCGGAGCCTTTTGGGACACGACGCTTTCAGCCTTGCCAATCCGAATCGTACACGGGCCTTGATCGGCGGCTTTGCCATGTCGAACCCGACCCAGTTCAATCGTCTGGACGGGGCTGGCTACGAATTTGTTGCGGAGATGATCCTGCTGATCGACCAGAAGAACCCGCAGGTCGCAGCAAGGATCATGACGGCATTCAGAAGCTGGCGTAATCTGGAACCTGCGCGTCAGGCTATGGCGCAGGCAGCAATCACTGGAATGGCCGCAAGAAGCACATTGTCTCGGGACCTGCAGGATATCCTCGACCGGACACTCGCCCCCAGCTAGGCAATTTCCTCCTGTAAGATGTGACTCTTTTGCAGAGGGTCAAAAAAAATGAATAAACTATTAAAAGTCACTGGACAGAGAGGAGTCTTCGGATTCAATTGGGGGTGATTCGGACCGGGGGCGGTTTCGGGCATTTCATATTGAACTGAAAAGAGAAGCCAACGATGGCGCGCATTACCGCGTCCAGCGCATTTTTGCGCACCGGTACGATAGCGGGCTTTGCCAAAGCCATCGCTCAGCCTGCCTATTTGCAAAAAGTGGCAGAAGAGCCTTGGATGCGACGCCTCGTGCCATTTATGGTGCTTATTTTTCTGGCCGTTGCATGGTCCGGTGCCATTGTGCAACTGGCCAGTGATCGCCAGGAGACATTGGCAGCAGCACGAGCGGATCTCGGACATATTGCTGCATTATCCAGCATCGACATGCAGATAGAATTGGCAAGGGCAGAGACGGACCGGCCGAATTTCAGACAGAACCTTCTCGCTGCACTGGATACTGACGTTCTTGAAAATGGTCGTCGCGTTTACCTGACGGATAACAGCGGCACAATCATTGTCAGCTCAATACGCGATCAGAGAGGCAAGCATCTCGACACTGTACTGGGAGCAGGACAGGCTGTCTCCACGCTGGCAGATCGGGCCGGAGTGATGCGCATCGTCATGATGGATGGACTTGATGCGTACGCAACCGTGCGCAATCTTGGTGGCCAGAATGGCCAGCTTGTTCTGATCCAGCCCATCAATGATGCACTGGCATCATGGCGCAGACGCGCAATCTCCCAAGGCATTCTGGCTCTTGCGACAACAATTGTTGTTGGTGCACTGGGCCTTGCTTTCTTTCAGCAAAGCTCACGCGCCACGGAAGCCGACGTGATCTGCGCTGAACTGAGACGACGTGTCGACACCGTCCTCAGCAGTGGCAGTGCAGGTCTTTGGGATTGGGATTTGCCACGCGGCAAGATCTTCTGGTCCGACAGTCTATACGACTTGCTTGGGCGGGAACGCAGGCATGATTTTCTGTCCTGCGCAGATGTCGAACACTGGCTTCATCCCGATGATATGAATCCCTTTGCAGCAGCAAGCCACCTGATGGATGAAAGTGTTGGCCAGATTGACCACGAATTCAGGCTGCTGCATGGCGATGGACACTGGGTCTGGATCAGGGCCAAGGGTCAGGTCATCAGCGATACCGACGACGCGCATCTCGTTGGCATTGCCATCGATATTACTGAGGAAAAAGCAACAATCGACCGTCGACGCGAAGACGATATGCGGTTGAGAGATGCCATCGAGACTGTCTCGGAAGCATTTGCACTGTTCGATGCGCGCAAATCCCTCGTACTGGCAAATTCGAAATATCAACGACTTTTCAACCTGCCATCTGAAATGATGCAGACCGGAACACAGCAGTCAGACATCAGCGCTGCGGGAAATGCACTTCTCATCAAGCAGCAAACAACATTGAACTGTTGCCCGGAAACCGGTGATCGCAGTTATGAGATGGGCATGCTGGACGGGCGCTGGTTCAATGTGAATGAGCGCGCCACCAAGGATGGGGGGCATGTGTCTGTGAGTTCAGACATCACACCCCATAAAGCCTATGAGGAATCTCTGGCATCCAGCAATGCCATGCTTGAGCACATGGTTCAGGATCTCGAACATTCGAAAAACATATTGCAAAATCAGACACAAAAGCTGTCGGAGCTTTCAGAAAGCCATCTCGAACAGAAAGCCGCTGCCGAAGCCGCAAACCGGGCCAAGGCAGAGTTTCTGGCCAATATGAGCCATGAACTCAGAACGCCACTCAACCATATCATCGGCTTTGCTGAAATGATGGAAAGCGGAGTCTATGGCCCTCTTGGAAATCAACGCTATGGCGATTACTCGCGCAACATTGGCGAAAGCGGTCGATACCTGCTGGGTGTGATCAGCGATATTCTCGATATGTCGAGCCTTGAAGCAGGACGCGTCAAACTGGATCGCAAGACTATTTCATTGTCTGAGGTCATTGATGCCGTGACAATGAATTTGCAGGACGCGATCACGAACAAGAATGTCCATCTTGAAATTGAGAAGTCTGGTCCACTGAATGTTATCGGCGATCAGAAGGCCTACGCACAGATCATAGGCAATCTTTTTGGGAATGCGCTCAAATTCACTGCGGAGAATGGCAAGGTCGCCGTTCGAGCCAAGCGCATTGGCGAGGCGGTGCATATCTTTATCGAGGACAACGGCAGCGGCATCGCCGCTGATGCCATCGAGAAGGTTGGCCGACCATTTGAACAAAGCGGTTCTGTAATCGAAAACGGATTCAAGGGCTCCGGCCTTGGGCTTTCCATTGCCCGGTCGCTGACTGAACTGCATGGTGGCACCCTGCGCATACGCTCCAAGGTAGGTATCGGCACAATCGTGATGGTTCGGCTGCCGGTACAGGGTACAAAGAGCATCATCAGTAATGTGGGCAAAGTAGCCTGAACTCAAGTTTGGAGAACCCGGATCGAGAGTCAGGACCTGTTAATCCTTGAGAAGCCTCGTCATGACGTCATGTGCTTGTTCCTGAAGCGCGCGCAAGGATGCATCAAGCACTGCAAAGTCAGGCAGTTGAACGGTCTTGGCCAGCCTGAGCTTGAATGGAGCTCTGACGTGATCAGGATCAAAAGGGATTGATCCGCCCAGGGCGATCATCTGCGCCAGGCCAGATTGCAACCGCCAGGCTTCTCGCAAGATATCAGCATCAGATTGCGAGATCGCATCTGAGACCAGCAGACGGGAGAGAGCAATCCCGATATTGGGATGAAGAATTCCGGGTGAAACGGTGCAGTTCCGCATGATCAGGAACTGCACAGCAAATTCAATATCCACCAACCCGCCTGCCGCAACTTTGAGATCCCAGTGACTGCTGGCTGGCTTTTCCTTGTCAACAAGAGCGCGCATGATGTGAATATCTTTTGCGAGGTCCTTCCGGTTTCTATCCCGGTCGTACACCCTTTGGATCGCAGCTTTCACAACAATACCAAAATCCCGGTCGCCTGCGACAATACGAGCCCTGGTGAGGGCCATGCGCTCCCACGTCTCCGATTCAACCGCATGATAACTGGAGAAGGCATCCAGCGTCACAGCGACTGGCCCCTTGCCACCGGAGGGTCTCAACCGCAGATCGACGTCGTAGAGCGTGCCACGCTTTGTCGCGACAGTGAGTGCTGTCACCAGCCTCTGCGTCAAGCGTGCATACCATTCACTGCCATAGAGTGGCTTTGCACCGTCCGATTCTGCATCGGACTGCGGCAACTCATAAAGCAGCATCAGGTCAAGATCGGAAAGAGCAGTCATCTCCCGGCCACCGAGCTTGCCCAGAGCTACAATCACCATGCGCGCCCCTGGAATGCGGCCATGCTTTTCCGCAAGTTCATGCGTGACCCGCTCCAAGCAGGCCTGAATGGCGGCGGATGCAATCGCAGCATAGAAGCCCCCGGCCTCAAGCGGATCAGCCAGACCGGAAAGAAGCCGCGCACCAACGGTGAAGCGTTCAGCACGCACCATGTCGCGGGTCAGATCAAGAAAATCCTCCATGGCCACAGCACGCGAAAGCCTGTCATGAAAGCGTTTGGCGAGCACTGTCTCCGATGCGGGTTCCGCAAATTCCGGATCGACAAGCGCATCAAGCACATGCGGCCTCTGCACGACCACTTCGGCGAGCCGTGGTGCATTGCCCAGAATCTCGGCAAAGAGCCCGCGCAGCGCCGCATTCTGCTTGAGGATGGTGAAGAGCTCCACTACCGCAGGCATCCCTTGCAATGCGTTATCCAGCGCCAGTAGTGCCCCATCAGGATCACTGGATTGACCAAAAGCTTCCAGCAGAACTGGCACAAGTTCAGTCAGCACTTCGCGAGCTCGCGGTGTAATAATCGCAGGCCTGCGTCCGAAATGCCAGCCCCGCACCGTCTCGGCAGCAACTTCCGGACGTTGAAAACCCATACGCTTTAGGGTTTTCAATGTGGCAGGATCATCGGTTGAACCCGTAAAGACAAGATCGCCCTTGCCAGCAGAGAGCGAGGGAGAATCCTCAAACAGATTACCGTAATGACGCTCCACTTTCTGAAAATGACCTGTCAGGATTTTGCGGAAAAGGGCTGGCTTCATACCGCAAAACAGCGCTATCTGATCAAATGCAGCCTTGCCAGAAGGAAGCTTCTGCGTCTGCTGGTCTTCAACCATTTGCAGGCGATGCTCGACCATGCGTAGAAACCGATACGCTGCCTGAAGGTCTGTGACTGCTTCGTTGGTAATCCATCCCTCATCGCGCAGTGTCTCCAGCATCACGAGAGTCTGCTTGCCGCGAAGCACCGGTTTCTTGCCGCCGAAAACCAGCTGCTGCGTCTGTACGAAAAACTCGATCTCGCGGATGCCGCCACGGCCAAGTTTGACGTCATGCCCTTCCATGGCAATGGTCGCTCCCCCTTTATGCGCATGGATCTGCCGCTTCATGGCATGGATATCGGCGATGGAGGCATAATCGAAATAGCGCCGCCAGATGAAGGGCGCGAGCTCCTCCAGAAAACGGGCACCCAGCGAAAGATCACCGGCGATGGGCCGCGCCTTGATCAGCGCAGCACGTTCCCAGTTCTGGCCAACCGTCTGATAATAACTGATGGCACGGCTGACAGGGACTGCAATCGGCGTCGAGGCGGGATCGGGCCTAAGTCTCAGATCCGTTCGGAAGACATAGCCACCCCCTGTCGGTTCATGCAGAATCCTGACCACATCCTTGATGATGCGGATGACGACATCAAGTGGTTCCCGTCCTAAAGCGACGGGGACATCGGCAGGTTCGAAGATAACGATGAGATCGATGTCGCTGGAATAGTTCAGCTCACCCGCCCCGTGCTTTCCCATCGCAAGAACAGTGATACCGGAGCGTTCAGGATACTCGAAAGCGTCTTCAAGCGTGGTCTTTGCACTGCTTTGAGAATCACGCAAGGCAACCCGAAGCGCAAGATCAACAGCGGCATCCGCAAAACGGGAGAGCGCTTCCACAACCTGATCGACTGACCAGAGCCCCGAAAGATCAGCAAGCGCGATATGCAAGGCTATGCATTTCCGAAGCATGCGCAAATGAAGCATCACATCATCGAGACTGCTGTTCAGGCGCCCGATCTGCATGACCTCAGACAGCAGCCCTGCGAAACGGTGATCGGGATCATCCTCCAGTGTTTTGATCAACCAATCGGGATGCTGGCGCATGATACGGGTCAGAAAAGGAGAATGGGCAAGAATACCCGCAATCAAAGCCGCTGTTTTCGGCTCTGCTGTACAAACCCCAGCAATGCTTGCCGCCACATCTTCATCATGAAGCAAGGCACACAGCTTAGTCTGAACAAGCGCAATAAGTTTTGCTTTGGCGGGCAACAGCGGTGTCACTGAAATCCTGCCGCGCATTGTCTGGGAAAAGGGAAGCTTTGTCATGGAGCGCTTAACTGTGCAGGAAGTTCAAGCGATATCCTGAGACCGGGCCGGTTGTCATCAAGAACAAGTCGCCCCTTGTGCAGATTTGCGGCAGCCGAAGCTAGGCTGAGGCCAAGGCCAGAACCGGGTTTGTTGCGGCTTTCATCAAGCCTGCCGAAGCGCTCAACCGCCTTCTCACGCTGGGATGCATGAATGCCCGGGCCATGGTCGGCCACCGTGACCACCACGCGGTCCATCTCCTGACGCGCAGAAAGCGTAATGACGGTAGGAAAGTTTGCCTGAAGCGGGAACCCGTATTTCAGCGCATTGTCGATAAGATTGGCAATAACCTGTCCAAGCAGTTCCCGATTGCCAAGCACCATGATTCCCGGAGCAATGTCTGCAACAAGAGTGCCACCAGCATCTTCGACGGAAGGCCCGTAGATTTCTGTCATATCCTTCAGAAGGCTTGAAATATCGACTGGGGTAAAGGCATCAGAGCCTGCGCCTGCTTCTGTCCGTGCGATCAGAAGCAACGCATTGAATGTCCGGATAAGACCGTCAGATTCTTCAATGCTGCGCTCCAGAGCGGCCCGGTAATCAGCCTTTGACTGGCCCGTCCGCAGAGCCTGCTCGGCAGTGTTGCGCAGGCGTGTGAGCGGCGTTTTCAGATCATGGGCGATGTTATCGGAAACCTCTTTCATGCCTTGCATCAATTCGCCTATGCGCTCCAGCATGGCATTGAGGCTTCCGGCAAGTCGGTCCAGTTCATCCCCGCTGCCCGATACTGGCAAGCGTCCGCTCAGATCCCCCGCCATGATGGTCTGGCTGGTGGCCGTCAGCGCATCCATGCGCGCCAGGGCCTTTCTCGCCACCAGAAAGGAGCCAAGCCCTCCAAAGACCAGCAGAGCACCAAGCAAGACACGGATTGCTTGATTCAAAACAACATTGAGCCGATCACGTTCCTCAAGGTCACGGCCAACCAGCAAACGGTTATTGCCTGGAAGGGCGAAGGAGCGCACCAGCGCCTCTCTGGTCTGGCCTTCATCTTCAAGCCGTTGATACCGTGTTTCGACAAGATTTTTATCTGTGAAAATCGTATTGCTGATCCCGGAGATATTGCCTGCGATTGTTTCTCCTGTTGCACCTTGCAACATGAACAGGAACGAGCCCGGCTCACGCGAGCGACGTTCGATCACAGCGGTCAGTCGGCGTATGCCACCGATGCGGTATTGATCGGCAAGACCGTTGATCTGCGCTGTCAGGGTCTGACCGATCTGCTCGTCGATCAGACGTCGCGCATTCCAGCCCACATAGCTGATCAGGGCGCTGGCAAAGAGAGCCGAGGCGAGCAGATAGACGATCGACAGCTTGAATGCCGTCGTCCCCGCGAGCCGTCTAAGCCGCATCACGGATGACATATCCCGCACCGCGCACGGTATGCAGAAGCGGGCGGGACTGTCCCTTGTCAATCTTGCCCCGCAGTCGCGAGACATGCACATCGATCACATTGGTGCCGGGATCAAAGTGATAATCCCAGACCTGCTCCAGCAGCATGGTGCGGGTGACGACGCGGCCTGCATTGCGCATGAGATATTCAAGCAAGCGGAATTCGCGCGGTTGCAATGGGATATCCTCGCCGCCCCGCGTTACCTTGTGCGAAAGCCGGTCGAGCTTGAGATCGGCGACAGCATAGAATGTCTCCGCGGCCTGCGGCGTCTTGCGGCGGCAAAGCACCTCGACACGCGCCAGAAGCTCGGAAAAAGCATAGGGCTTGGGAAGGTAGTCATCACCGCCAGCCCGCAAACCCTTGACCCGATCATCCACCTGACCAAGGGCTGAGAGGATCAGTACTGGCGTCTCAAGTCCCTGCTCACGCAAGCCCCCGATCATGGAAAGACCATCCATCTTGGGAAGCATCCGGTCGACCACAAGGCAGTCATAGCCACCCTCGCCTGCCATGCCGTAGCCGAGGAGACCATCCTTGGCGTGATCCGCCACATGGCCGGCCTCACTGAAGGCCTTCACCAGATAGGTCGCCGCCTCGGCATCATCTTCGACAATCAGAATGCGCATACAGGCAATCATAG
>JANNRX010000106.1:0-1839 GCA_031401875.1 Hyphomicrobiales bacterium
TTCACCCGTCGCCCGACCACCACGGAGACAGGCAGCCGCGCACGGATTTCATCCAGCAGGGAAGGTGGAAAACGCATGGATTAGCTTTGGACCAACACAGGGGCTTGATCAAGAAGATACAATTGTGTATACATTTTCATAGGATGACGAAAAGACTGAAGAATGCAATTCGAATGGGACCCGAGCAAAGCTGAAAAAGTACTGCGGCAGAGGAACATCGATTTTGAAAACGTCGCTCTTTTGTTCAATATGGATCATATCACCATTCGATCTGATCAGAATGACGAGGAGCGCTGGTTGATCATCGGTATCGTTGATGGCGCGTATGTGACCGGTGTGTTCACTCTTCGATACGGCACCATTCGGCTCATAACGGCAAGGCGAGCGAGAAAAAATGAACGGGAATTATACAGTTCGCGTTACCTTGGAGGAACTTAAAGGTCGTCGAGGTCAATCGGATGGCAAGAAGATTGCCGCAACCACCGATGCTGACATCGAACGTCAGATCGCAGAAGACCCTGATCTGCAGGGCTTCGATGACATCGACTGGTCTAAGGCTGTGTTCGTGGATGCTCCCGCCAAACAGCCGATTTCAATCCGTCTCGACGCCGATATTCTCGATTTTTTCAAATCGAAGGGCAGTGGCTATCAGGGCCGCATCAACCGTGTGTTGCGCCATTACATGGAAAGCGCCAAGAAACCCGCAGAGTAAGCCTCAGCTCTTCTTGCGCAGCCGGACGATCACATCGACGCGGGCGATCTCCATGCCTTCGGGCGCTTCAGGCAAGTTCTGCACATCCAGCTTGTCGCCGGGAATATCCATCATGCGGTCCTCGCCCTCAACGAAGAAATGATGGTGGTCGGAGGTATTGGTGTCAAAATACGTCTTCGATCCGTCCATGGCGACCTGCCGCAAAAGACCGGCATCCTTGAACTGGTGCAAGGTGTTATAGACTGTTGCCAGCGAGACCGGCACGCGGGCTTTCGTCGCTTCCTCGTGAAGGGCTTCTGCACTGACGTGGCGATCCCCTTTGCCAAACAGCATCCAGCCCAGCGCCACGCGCTGACGGGTCGGGCGCAGGCCTGCATCGCGCAGCATGCCCTTGAGCTGGTGCACGGGGCAACCATTGCGCACGATGGCAGGGTTGCGGTTGAGGAGTTCAACAGGGTCCATAGTCAGAAACGCACTCTCGTTGTAACAGGAGGAATAGCGATTTGAGGGCGGGCATTCAAGCCCCTTGCCCGGCAAGTCTCTCAAAGAAGTCTGAAGATGAGGTTGTTTCGCTCTTGACGCTGCGTGTGATTTTCATGGGGACGCCCCATTTCGCTTGCCCTACCCTGTCCGAAATCATCGGCCAGGGCCATGAGGTCGTGGCCTGTTACACGCGCGAACCTGCGCCGGCGGGGCGCGGTATGGCGCTGAAGCCCAGTCCCGTTCAGACCATGGCGGAACGCTTCGGCATTCCTGTGTTCACGCCAAAGACCTTGAAATCACAAGAAGCAGCGACGCTTTTTGCAAGCCATGGTGCTGATGTTGCCGTGGTGGTGGCCTATGGCAAGCTGCTGCCGAAAAGCATCCTCACTATCCCGGAACTGGGCTGTCTCAATCTCCACGGGTCGTTACTGCCGCGCTGGCGCGGTGCGGCTCCCATCCAGCGCGCCGTGATGGCGGGCGATGCCGAGACCGGCGTGATGGTAATGCGCATGGAGGAGGGGCTGGACACCGGCCCTGTTGCCATGGCGGAAAAACTCGCCATCGGCCCTGACATGAGCGCCGCCGATGTGCATGACCGGCTGATGCATCTTGGTGCTGACCTGATGGCGCGCGCATTGGCGGCA
>JANNRX010000107.1:0-3355 GCA_031401875.1 Hyphomicrobiales bacterium
AGCGCGTGGCGGCCATGGACGCGCAGGTGGCGGGCCTGGACATCGTTGACGTGGCGGCCGAAGCCGGCGCCGCAGTCGAGACCGTGGCCGGGGTCTATTTCGGTGTCGGTGGCCGCCTCGACCTCGGCTGGGTCTCGCAGCAGATCGCTGGCCTGCCGGCAGACACCCACTGGCAGGCCCTGGCGCGGGTGGCCATGCGCAATGACTTGTCGTCGCTGGCACGCGACCTGGCGCGCTCGGTGCTCAAGGGCAGCACAGCCTCGGGCGTGGAGCCTGCCGTCTTGCTCAGTCGCTGGGAGGCCGAGCGCACAACGCAAGTCGCGCGATGCCACCAGGTGCTGGCCGATGTGCGGCCGTCCGCGGCGGTCGACATGCCGATGCTGTCGGTACTGCTGCGGGAGTTGCGGTCGCTGGTTTGACGCCGCTCCACCTTGCGCTGAGCGTGAGTTGAGCAGGCGGGCGATCAGCAACTCGTTCCGCCAGCAGCGGTCACTCGGACACGCTTGCGTAGCCCATAGAATTTCGGCTGCTCAGCACCTCAATCCAAAGGAGACGGCAGTGAAGTATTCAAAAGCAGTCGGTATGTCGGTTCTGGCCTGTCTGACTTTGATGCACTCCGTGTACGCACAGAATTGGGAGCCCACCAAGAACGTCGAGATCGTGGTCTACGCAGCCCCTGGTGGCAGCAACGACAAAACGGCGCGCGCAATTGAAAAGGCCGTGGCCAGCAAGAAGCTGATCAACTCGACCATGACGGTGGTCAACAAAACCGGTGGTGGCGGCAACATTCAGTTGAACTACCTGACGCAGCATGCGGGCGATCCGCATGTCTTGATGATCACGACGCCGACGCTGTTGGCCAACCACATCGTCGGTAGCAGTGAGCAGAATCACAATGACTTCTCGCCCATCGCGTCGATGATCAATGACTACTCGGTGTACGTGGTGAACGCAGAGTCAACCATCAAGACCGGCAAAGACCTGACTGATCGCCTGAAGGCCAACCCGCGCTCCGTATCCATCGGCTTTGCGGGCGCGGTCGGCGGACACAATCACGTGGCCGCTGGCTTGCTGATGAAAGCCATTGGCGGCGAGGCCAAGGCCTTGAAAGTGATTGCGTTCAAGGGGTCGGCCGAGGCCATCACCGCCTTGCTGGGCGGGCACATCGACATGGTTGTGACGGCTGCTGGCAACGTCAGCTCCCACATGGCAGCCGGAAAGTTGCGCGCCGTGGGTGTGGCATCGAACCAGCGCTTGTCGGGTGAACTGTCGAAGATTCCCACCTGGAAAGAGCAGGGTTTCGGTGTGGTTTGGGGCAACTGGCGCGCCGTGATGGGGCCCAAGGGCATGACGCCAGCACAGATTGCGCGATGGGAAGGCGTCTTGCGCCAAGTGGTGCAGACGCCTGAATGGAAAGCCGATCTCGACGCTAACTTCTGGACCAACGATTTCACGGCGGGCGATCAATTCAAGAAAGATCTGGACAAGGACTACGCCGCCATGAAGGCCGTCCTGATTGAAATCGGGCTCGCCAAGTAAGCACTTGGCGCCTGCCGATGCATAGAGTAGAAAGCGAGATGCTGAGGGCCTATGAAAACTGACCGGATCGTCGTCGTTTTCATCCTGGCTTTGGCGGCGATCTACTGGTTTGCGATTGGCCAGATTCGTGAACCGCTGGTCGGCGATCCGATCGGCCCACGCGCAATTCCAAAACTGCTGGCCATCGGTCTGGTGATCTCGGCGCTTTTTCTCTGGGCGGAAACGGTTGCCAAAGGAAGAACCGATGCGCAACCCAAGCAAAGGCCCCCCGAAGGCGCAGCGGCGCCTGAGCTGAGCAGCGCGCAGGCGTCGGGCTCGCGCCCTCTCGTCATCGCGGCCATCGTCGGCGGCACGTTGGTCTATTTCTTCCTGTTCACTTGGCTGGGGTATGCGCTAGCCACGGCCACTTACCTGTTCGCCCTGATGGTGCTTTTCAACCCGGCAAAGACGACCGCCAACGCGCTGACGGCCCTGGGCTTCAGCCTGGGCACCTACCTTGCCTTCACCCGCCTTTTTGGCGCCCAGCTTCCGGCTGGCCTGCTTCCTTTTTAGACGGCTCATGGAAACCCTCGGGCACATCATGAGCGGCTTCGGCGTTGCGCTGGCGCCGATCAACCTCTGGTACACCTTTTTGGGCGTGTTGATCGGAACGATCGTCGGCATTCTTCCGGGCATTGGGCCTTCGGCGAGCATTGCCCTGCTGATACCGGTCACCTACGGTATGGAGCCAGCGTCGGGCCTGATCATGATGGCGGGCGTGTACTACGGCACCAAATACGGCGGCTCCACGACTGCCATTTTGATCCGCACACCGGGCGAGGCATCGTCCGTCATGACCTCGATTGACGGCTATGAAATGGCGCGCAATGGCCGGGCTGGAGCTGCCCTGGCGATCGCCGCGATCGGCTCCTTCATTGCGGGCACCTTGGGCGTGATCGCACTGACCCTGTTTGCGGTTCCGCTGGCCTCGACTGCGCTGAAGTTCGGGCCTGCTGAGTACTTTTGCCTGATGCTGTTTGCCCTCACGGCCGTTGCGTCGCTGTCAGGCAAGTCACCGGCCAAGGGGCTCTTTGCCACGATCCTGGGCCTCGTCATCGCCACCATCGGGATCGATTTGCAAAGCGGTCAGCAGCGCTTCACGTTCGGCATTCCTGAGTTCCAGGATGGCATTGGTTTCATCGTGGTGGTGGTGGGCATGTTTGCCCTGGCCGAAGTGTTTCGAGGCCTTGAAAAAATCCATTTGGGCACCGCCGACAAGGCCATGCGCATCACCGGCAAGCTCTGGATCACCAAAGAGGAATGGCGGCGCGCGAGAGGAGCCATCTGGCGCGGGAGTTTTCTGGGCTTTCTGATTGGCATCCTGCCGGGCGCGGGCGGGACCATCGCATCGCTGCTGTCCTACTCAACAGAAAAACGTCTGTCCAAGCACCCGGAGGAGTTTGGCAAAGGCGCTATTGAAGGCGTGGCCGGACCCGAAGCAGCCAACAACGCCGACACAGCAGGGGCCATGGTGCCCCTGCTGACGCTCGGCGTTCCAGGCGGCGGTGCCACGGCGGTGATGATGGGCGCCTTCATCATGCATGGCATACAGCCTGGACCGTTGCTGTTTCAGACGCGGCCCGATTTGGTCTGGGGCTTGATCGACAGCATGTACATCGGCAACGTGATGCTGCTGATCTTGAATCTGCCCTTGATCGGTCTCTTCGTTCGCTTGCTCTACATCCCGAGCGGCATTCTTTATCCGCTGATCATCGCCATCTCCGTGCTGGGCACCTTTGCCGTCAACGGCAGCATGGTGGAGCTTTACCTGGTTCTC